>NZ_JAWOBT010000120.1:0-28912 GCF_046484155.1 Alkalibacterium sp. | reverse complement strand
CGCCGTATGGGACCTGCTGCCGGATACCTAAGAAGTTTTTCAAGGAAACGACGGCAATCAAAGAAGATCTGTATATCTTAGGAGAAATTTGGCATTCATCACAGAACTGGCTAAACGGTGACGAGTTCCATGCCGTCATGAACTATGCGTTTACGGATAATATCGAGAATTATTTCTTCAAGAAGATCTTATCTCCGACGCGTCTGGTCTCGAGTTTGAACAGTCAGCGGATGCTTTACCGCAGACAAACGACTGAGGTGATGTTTAATTTATTCGATTCTCATGATACGCCGCGTATTTTAAGCAAAGCAGGCGGCGATAAAAATCTCGTAAAATCTGCGATGGCATTCCTATACTCTCAACCCGGTACACCGTGTATGTATTACGGTACTGAAGTGGGGATGGACGGAGAAGGGGATCCGGATTGCCGTAAGTGTATGATTTGGGACGAGAACAAGCAGGATCACGATATGCTGCGTTTTTCAAAAGAACTGATCCGTTTCCGTAAAAAATATCAGCCGATTTTAAGCTATGGCGAAACAGAATGGCACGATATCAGAGACGATGAACAATTCATAGGGTTCAAACGTAAATTAGGCAACCAGGAACTGTATTTCTTCTTCAATCAGGATGAAGATGAAGCCTTTTTACCACTTCTTCCCTCCGGTGCGATAAAAGTCTTTGGGTTCAATGATGACTCCTATGAAGAAGATCAGATATTGCATCAGAACGGTTTCTCAGTCTTTTATTATGTGGACAACGAAGAAGAGAAGAAACAACGCTTAATGAAAAAACGTGATCGAGCGAAGAAACGTAGAGTTTTAATGGAAGCAATCAAAAACGATTAAATAACAGAATTCATAACTTAGGATGTGTGACGGATGAAAAGAATAGCGAAGATAGACCCGTGGAAGGTCATCACGACCGATGTCAAAAAAGATAAGCGTGTGCAGGAAAGTTTAACGTCCATAGGTAATGGTTACATGGGTTTACGTGGGAACTTTGAAGAAGGATACTCAGGCGACACCCATATCGGCACCTATATAGCCGGCGTGTGGTACCCGGATAAAACGCGAGTCGGCTGGTGGAAAATTGGTTACCCGGAATATTTCGGTAAAGTGATCAATGCAACGAACTTTCTTCCCATAACGATTCGTGTCAACGGACACCAAGTCGATTTGGCAAAAGACAAGGTCAGAGATTTCCATTTAGAGCTGGATATGAAAGCGGGCGTACTGAACCGTTCTTACGTCTGGACCAATGACGAGATTGAAATCGCCTTTACGTTTGCTCGTTTTGTCAGTGTCGCAACGAAAGAATTAGCGGTGATGCATGTTGAAGCAGACGTACTGAAAGGTAATCCCACCATTGAAATGATGCCTCATTTAGATGGCGATGTCGTCAATGAAGACAGCAACTATGATGAACAGTTCTGGATCGAACGAGACCGCGGGTTGACGCCACATCCTTATTTAACGACAAAAACAATTGAGAATAATTATGGTACCGATCGTTTCACCGTCACGACGATGATGAGCAATACGGTAGAAGGGTTGAATCAGGAAGCCAGCAGTGAGTCTGATATGACCGTTTCAGAAACCTATAAAGGAACGGTTTCAGCAGGCGACAGGGTGACGTTGACAAAATTAGTGTCTGTGATCACCAGCCGTGACGTTGAAGAAGCCGAGCAAGTTGAGGCTGCCGAAGCGATCTTAAGTGATGCCAGCCAGGCTGCCTTTGTGCAACTGAAAGAAGCACATGTTAGTGAATGGGCCAAGCGCTGGAACAACGCCGATGTGGTCATCGAAGGCGACGCGGCGAGCCAGCAGGGTGTCCGCTTCAACATATTCCAGCTCTTTTCGACCTACTACGGAGAAGACCCGCGTTTGAATGTCGGGCCTAAAGGCTTTACTGGCGAGAAATATGGTGGCGCAACCTACTGGGATACGGAGTCATGCATCTTGCCTATGTATCTGTCGACGACGGATGAAGAAGTTTCCAGACAGCTCCTTGTTTACCGTCACAATCAGCTGGAAGAAGCGCACGTTAATGCCTCTAAACAAGGGCTTAAGGGCGCCTTGTATCCAATGGTCACCTTCACAGGGATCGAATGTCATAATGAATGGGAAATCACGTTTGAAGAAATCCACCGTAACGGAGCGATCGCTCATGCCATTTACAATCACGCGACTTACTCCGGAGACGAATCTTATTTACTTGATCAAGGCATCGAGGTGCTTACCGGGATTTCCCGTTTCTGGGCGGACCGCGTACACTACTCAAAACGTAATGAGAAATATATGATCCATGGCGTCACAGGTCCAAACGAATATGAAAACAACATTAATAACAACTGGTACACAAACACGATGGCCGCATGGACGCTGCGTTACACACTCGAGTCACTTGGAAAAGTGTCAGATGAGAAAAAAGCGAGCCTGAAGATCGAGTCTGAAGAATTAAGTCAATGGAAAGATATTGTTGAAAACATGTATTTCCCTAAAGATGAAGAGCTGGATGTTTTCGTTCAACACGACACGTTCTTGGATAAAGACTTGCGTCCGGTGGATTCACTTAAACCGGAAGAACGTCCGATCAACCAGAACTGGTCCTGGGACATGATTTTACGCTCGCCGTTTATTAAACAAGCGGATGTGCTGCAAGGCTTGTATTTCCTGAATCACGAATACAGCCAGGAAGAAAAAGAGCGCAACTTCGATTTCTATGAACCGATGACGGTGCATGAATCATCGCTATCGCCTTTGGTCCATTCCATTCTGGCTTCGGAATTAGGTAAAAAGGAAAAAGCATTCGAAATGTATGAACGTACGGCACGTTTGGATCTGGACAACTACAACAACGATACCGAAGACGGGCTGCATATTACCTCGATGAGTGGGGGCTGGTTATCCATCGTTCAAGGTTTTGCAGGCATGCGTACCCTGACCGGTGAACTGTCCTTTGACCCATACTGTCCTGAAAAATGGGACGGGTATGAATTCAAATTGAAGTACCGTGGCCGACTGATTAAAGTCACTGTCGATAAAGAAAATGTCGCATTCACCTTACAAGAAGGCGATGCACTCGATATCGTTCTGTACGGGGAGACTGTAACTTTAAAAAACAGCGTCAAACAAGCTATTAAAAAGTAAAGACAGACAATCAAGAAGAGATGATCAGATGATCTGATTATCTCCACAGTTTAGAAGTTACTGTAGACAGACTCGTACGCTGAATAAGTACGAGTCTGCCGTTTTGCGGTCGGAATGACGAACTCATGACGGAATAATTTCCGAGTCTGCCGTTTTGCGGTCGGAATGACGAACTCAGGACAGAATAATTTCTGAGTCTGCCGTTTTGCGGTCGGAATGACGAACTCATGACGGAATAATTTCCGAGTCTGCCGTTTTGCGGTCGGAATGACGAACTCATGACGGAATAATTTCCGAGTCTGCCATTTCGAGGTCGGAATGACGAACTCAGGACAGGAAAATGTCTGAGTCTGCCATTTCATAGTACCAATGACCAGCTCATGGTATAAAACCAAGTGAGTCTGCCGTTTTCACAACCAGAAACACAAAAAGACAATGATGAATAAGGAAGAGAGATGGTTATCTCTCTTTTTTTATTAAAAAAAAGTAAGATACTACAAGGAGGCAGTTATGATTAAAGGACTAATTTTCGATTTAGATGGTGTGATCACAGATACAGCAGAATATCACTACCTGGCATGGAAAAGTTTAGCTAAAAAGATGGGTATCGAGATGGACAGAGAATTCAACGAGCAACTTAAAGGGATCAGCCGAATGGAATCTTTGGATCTCATCTTGAAACACGGCAACAAAGAGAATGACTATTCTGAAGAAGAAAAACACGAATTAGCGACACAAAAAAATGAGGAATACAAAGAGTCCATCAAGCAGATCACACCCAAGGATTTACTTCCGGGCATTGAGCAATTGCTTAAAGACGCTAAAGACAAAGGTCTGGGCATGGCCCTCGCTTCTGCAAGTAAGAATGCGCCTGAAATTATGAAACGACTTGAAATTGAAGATCTGTTTGACGGGGTCGTGGATCCGGCCTCATTGAGTGCCGGTAAGCCTGATCCGGAAATATTTATCAAAGGAGCAGAAATGCTCGGACTAGATGCCTCTGAATGTGTGGGACTGGAGGATGCTGAAGCGGGTGTGGAAGCCATCAATGGTGCCGGCATGTTCTCGGTAGGTGTAGGTTCAAAAGACGCCATGCACAAAGCAGACTATATCGTGGAAGACACGAGAGAACTGACATTGGATGCCATTCTTGAGCGAGCAAGCAAATAATTTAATTTAGTTACCGAGAGGAGAGTTCTATGAAGTGGTGGCAAAATGCGGTCATTTATCAAGTTTATCCGCGCAGTTTTCAGGACAGTAATGGCGATGGTATCGGGGATATTCCCGGAATCATCAGTCGTCTGGATTATTTAAAATACTTAGGGGTCGATGCTATCTGGTTGAGTCCAGTTTATGATTCACCCAATGATGATAATGGCTACGACATCAGTGATTACCAGGCGATTCATCCTGATTTTGGCACAATGGAAGATATGGACCGACTTATTGATGAAGCCGCTGAACGCGGTATCCGGATCGTAATGGATTTGGTTGTCAATCATACAAGTGATGAGCATCAGTGGTTCGTTGAATCGAGAAAAAGCAAAACGAATGAGTACCGCGATTTCTACATTTGGCGTGACCCGGTCGATGGCGGGCCGCCTAATGATATGGAAGCGGCGTTTGGCGGGTCTGCTTGGGAATACGATGAAGAAACAGAGCAGTACTACTTGCATTTGTTCAGTAAAAAACAGCCTGACTTGAACTGGGAAAACGAAAACGTCCGTCAGTCTGTGTATGACATGATGAATTATTGGTTAGATAAAGGCATCGGTGGCTTCCGTATGGATGTGATCGACTTGATCGGTAAACTTCCGGATGAGAAAATCACTTCCAACGGTCCCAAGTTGCATGACTACCTGCAGGAATTGCACGAAGCAACGTTGAAAGGCAGAGATGTCATGACAGTCGGAGAAACGTGGGGAGTAACACCGGAAGCTGCTAAACTTTATTCTGATCCGGAGCGTCACGAATTATCCATGGTTTTTCAATTCGAGCACATACAGCTGGATGAAAAGTCGAATCAGTCGAAATGGGATATAAAAGAGATCGACTTCGTTGAGTGGAAAGAGGTCCTGACCAAGTGGCAGATCGAATTAAAAGATAATGGCTGGAACAGTCTGTTCTGGAATAACCATGATTTGCCCCGTGTCGTTTCTCGTTACGGCAATGACAGTGAATACCGAGTAGAAAGTGCCAAGCTGTTTGCGATCCTGCTTCATCTTATGAAAGGCACGCCCTATATTTTTCAGGGTGAAGAGATCGGGATGACAAACAGAACGATTGAATCCATCGATGAAGTGGATGATATCGAAAGTATCAATATGTATAACGAACGATTGGATGAAGGCTATACACACGAGGAGCTTATTCATGTGATCAACGTTAAAGGACGCGATAATGCGAGAACGCCAATGCAATGGGATGACTCTGACCAGGCTGGCTTTACAACCGGGACACCTTGGTTACCGGTCCAGCCGAATTACAAAGAAATCAATGTGGAAGCATCCCGCGACTCCTCGGATTCTATTTTCAATACTTACAGACAACTGATTCAATTAAGAAAACATAATCCGCTGGTCGTTTGGGGCGATTATGAATTGCTCTTACCGGATCATCCCTCTGTTTATGCTTACAAACGATCATATAAAGGCAAAACATGGCTGATCGTCGCGAATGTGAGTGGAAAAGTAGAACATTTGGTTTCAAATATTACAAACAGTGTCGGAGATGTGATTGTTTCAAATTACGATAAAGAATCCTTCGATCCAAAACAGTCAGTGTTACAGCCATATGAGGCGATAGTTGTCGAATTGCTGGATTAGTTAGCGATATAAAAAAACGTCGATGTATCCTGATACCGGTAACATAGAAAAAACAATTGAAACAATTGTAAAAAACTTATATAGTTACAATGTAATCACTTACAACATTGTTTTCTAAGCAAACAAGATTTTAGAAAGCCTTTTCTTGGAGCTTGGAGAATAAAGTAAGCAAATATAGGAAAATACAAAAAATAGGAGGCAACACAATGATTGATAAGAAGTTTTGGTACAAAGGAATGTTACTGCTTTCAACAGTAGGTCTACTTGCAGCATGTGGAACAGATGACACCACCGATTCAGGTGATACATCTGAGGACACAACAGAAGATACAGAAGAAACAGATGAAATGGCAAGCGAAGATACACCTGAAAAACCTGAATCGTTACATATTTGGGTCAACGACGAGGAAGTACAATTAGACGCTTATGAACAGATCACTGCTAACTTTACTGAAGAACACGATATTGATGTAGAAATCACACCTTACAGCATGCTGGAACAAACAGAAGGCATGAGTTTGGATGCACCTTCGGGACAAGGTCCGGATCTGTTCTTCCAGCCACATGACCGCATGGGTGATATTCACTTACAAGGTTTAGCTGCAGAACTGAACTTGACAGAAGATCAGTTAAGTCGTTTAGGTGAATACAATGAAGCGGCTGTCAACGCATTCAGTTATGAAGGTGGACAATATGGTATTCCGGCAGTTGTAGAAACTTACGGACTGTTCATCAATACAGATTTAGTACCTGAAGCACCCGAAACAATGGATGAATTGATGGAAACTGCACGTGAATTGACAGAAGGTGACCAGTACGGCTTCATGATGGATGCAGCTAATTTATACTTCACCTACCCATTCCTGACGGCTGACGGTGGCTACATCTTTGCACAAAATGAAGACGGCACATACGACACTTCAGACATTGGCTTAAACACACCTGAAGCTGTGGAATCAGTTGAAATGATTCAATCATGGTTTGAAGAAGGACTTATGCCTGAAGGAACAGATTTAGAAGTAGCTAACAGCTTATTCATGGATGGAAAAGTTGGCATGATCGTAAACGGACCATGGGCAATCCCTGACTATGAAGCTGCCATTGGCGAAAATCTGATGGTTACTGAATTACCATCTAAAGACGGTGAACCATTGACCTCCTTCTCAGGCAACAAAGGCTGGTTAGTGAACTATTATACAGAAGCTGAATACTGGGCAACAGAATTAGCATTGTTCATGACAAATGAAGAAAGCTCAGCAACTTATTTTGATGTAGCTGGCGAATTGCCTGCTCATGCAGCTGTAGAAATTGATGATGAGTTAATGAAACCGATCTTTGCTCAAACTCTAAATGCACATCCAATGCCTAACATCCCGGAGATGTCACAAGTATGGGAACCTATGGGTGACGCATTACAATTTATCCAACGAGGTGACGATGTACAAACTGTATTAGACGAAACAGTTCAAACAATTGAATCTGAAATTTCAATGATGGGTCAATAATTTAAATATCGTTGTAACGTCAAGCTAATTTAAGGAGGAGATTGAGCAACTAAAAACTCAATCTCCTTCTTCATATTAGTTATTTATGTGTTTAGAGCTGTTTAACGTCACCTCTATAGACATAAGTGACTGTTTTAGGGCTAGTAGAAGGAGAGAAATTATGGCTACTGACGAAAATCAAAAAAAACCCTCCCAGACACGAACGAAAGATCTGAATCATAGCCCCAAAAAAGCTATGCTTCTATCGATCATTCCTGGTATGGGACAGATTTACAATAGAAGAAAACTGAAAGGTATCGCGATATTTATCCTGTTTGCCGCTTTTGCATTCGTTATGATCGAATTTGCTGCTGCCGGCTTACAAGGACTTATCACCCTTGGTAATGAAGCACGTGTTGATGATTCACGTGTATTCTTGATCGAGGGTATCCTGGCACTGCTCTTTACTGTTTTCTATGCTGCCTTTTATTGGTTTAACATCCAAGATGCAAAAGTTGAGGCGCAGAAAATTAGAAACGGATGGAAACCCGGTGGCGTAATGGAAAACTTCCACAACTCATGGGATACGGCTTTTCCGTATGTCATGATCGGTCCCGGATTTGCACTCTTGATCTTTGTGGTTATTTTACCACTGCTATTTATGGGCTTCTTAGCCTTTACCAACTACAATCTATACAATGCTCCCCCACGTAGCTTGCTCGAGTGGGTCGGCTTTGAAAACTTCATTCGCTTAGTGACCTTATCGGAATGGCGCGAGACCTTTGTCAGCGTTCTTTCCTGGACACTCACCTGGACATTTGTCGCAACAACGCTGTCAATAGGTCTGGCAATGTTCCTGGCTATCTTGACCAATGATAAACGTCTCAAAGGGAAAAAGATTATCCGGACCATATTGATCTTACCTTGGGCTGTTCCAGGGTTTGTCACAATTATTATCTTCTCAGCATTATTCAATGATAGCTTCGGTGCGATCAATAACGATATTCTGCAACCGTTGTTTAATATCACGATACCTTGGATGACTAACGTCATGTGGAGTCGAATCGCGATCATAATGATTCAGGTCTGGCTCGGTTTTCCTTTTGTCTATGCACTGTTTTCCGGCGTGCTGCAGGGGATATCGTCTGACTGGTATGAAGCCGCAGATATGGATGGCGCTTCGCGCTGGCAAAAATTCACAAACATTACGTTCCCGCATCTGATGTTTGCGACGGGGCCGTTACTCATAACGCAATACACGTTTAACTTCAATAACTTTAATATTATTTACCTGTTCAATGAAGGTGGTCCGGCCGTTCGTGGACAAAATGCCGGTGGAACGGACATCCTGATTTCCTGGGTCTATAACTTGACCTTTACCAACTCACAATTCAGTATGGCTGCCGCTATTTCATTGATCTTAGGACTCATCGTTGCAACGTTTGCGTTTTTCCAATTCAGACGTTCAAGTTCATTCAAAGAGGAGGGTAACAACTAATGAAAAAGAATTCCACTAAAAAAAGCGACCGTAAACTTAGTCGCAAAGAAAAAAGCCGTTTAGAAGTTGCTCTCATCTATTTGATCCTTGGGCTTGTGTTTGTGGTTATCTTTTATCCGCTCTTATGGGCATTTGCAATCTCAATGAATACCACGACTAATCTATATAGTGCGTCTTTATCTCCAGAGAATTGGTCATTGGATAACTTTGTATGGCTGTTTACAAGTCCTAGAAGTGATTATCTACTTTGGTACAGAAACACGCTGTTTGTCTCGACAGTCGTCACAGTCGTCACAACGACAGTCGTAAGTTTTACCGCTTACGCATTCTCGCGTTATCGTTTCAGAGGACGTACGAATGGATTGTATGCTTTCTTACTCTTACAAATGTTTCCGGTACTGATGGCAATGGTGGCTCTGTACATCTTGCTCAACACTGTTGGATTGTTAGATAATCTATGGGGATTGATACTGATCTATATTGGTGGAGGAATCCCTATGAACGCGTTCCTGGTCAAGGGTTACTTGGATACCTTACCGAGATCGCTGGATGAATCAGCTAAGATGGATGGTGCGGGTCACTTCAGAATTTTCTTCCAGATTCTATTGCCGCTAGCTAAACCGATTCTATCCGTGGTTGCCTTGTTCAACTTCATGGGACCATTTATGGACTTTATCTTACCGCGTATCGTTTTAAGAAGTCCCGAGAACTTCACCTTAGCGTTGGGTCTTTATAACTTCGTTAATGCGCAGTTCTCAAATAACTTCAGTCGTTTTGCTGCGGGTGCGGTACTTATTGCCGTGCCGATCGCAACAGTTTACTTGATGCTGCAAAAATACCTTATTTCAGGGTTGGCATCTGGTGCGACAAAAGGATAATTATCATCTGAAATTAAATACTCTCCTCACATGTGTTGTTGGGAGAGTTATTTTTTGCCTAAATTGACAGCGCTAACACGACTGAAAAGGAGATTATCACATGAACAGAAAAACAAAAACGTTCTTTTCCGCATTTTTTGCGGTTGTCTTACTTTTTCAAACATTAGCTAACGTTTTTCCATTTGTAACACTTGTCCAGGCGGAAGAAGCGCGCACCGTGCGTGTTCACCTGGAGACTGATTCAATTGACAACGATTTATCCTTATGGCTCTGGGGAGACGTTATGACCCCTTCAGATGCTACGGGTGAAGGCTGGCCGAATGGGTCTGCTTTCAGCGAAGAACAAACGACAGACTTCGGCTATTATCAGGACATTGAAATCAAAGCTGATGCCAGTACGATTGGTTTTGTTGCCGTTTATGGTGATGAATCAAAATACATTGATGAAGACATTAATGTTGATATTCAGGCAGAGGTTGATGAAATATGGGTGAGAGCAGACGGTTCCGTCTATTATTACGAACCCGTTGATTTCGATACACCGACCCTTCGTGTACATTATTTAAATGACACAGTAAACTATGATGACTTTGGCGTCTGGTTCTGGGGAGATGCTCCGGATCACCCGCAAGACTGGCCGACCGCAGCTGCCTCTTTTTCAAATGATCAAGTAGGCAAACATGGGTCATATGTGGACATTCCTGTCAATGAGAACGCAGAGACTTTTGGCTTCCTTATCGTTAACACCACAGATGGGGAAGATAAAAAGACTGAAGATTTGAGCTTCACATCATTTGACACGATGAATCAGGTGTTTGTCACGGATGCAGATCCCACTCAAACGTTTACCAATCCATTTTATATAGCAGAAACACCAGAAGAAGGACCAGAAGAAACTGACGGGCAAGGGGATATCACTCTCTCGGCTGCAGTTGACCGTTCATTTAATTACAATGAACACGGAATATTAGATGTAACTATCGTAAATAATTCCGATTTAGCTATCGACCGTATTTCAGCTGATTTGTCAGCTATTGGCGGACCGTCCGACTTGGCTGTTTCACCAGCATTAAACAGAGTGACCTTATCAGTCGACCATACCGTTCAACCTGGGACGTATACTCTCCCTGTCACCGTCTGGGACGAAACCAACGGACGTTATGATGCTCAAGCAGATGTGACTATTGACGCTAGAAGCAAAGTCGAAGGCGAACGTGACTGGGATGAAGAGATCATCTACTTCATGCTGACAGACCGCTTTGCTGATGGGGACGAATCAAATAACAACCCCTACGGACTTGATTATGAAAATGCCGATAACCCACGCGGCACTTATCAGGGGGGTGACTTTAAAGGCGTCACTCAGAACCTTGACTACCTTGATGAATTAGGTGTCTCAACGATTTGGGTAACACCAATTGTCGAAAACGTGGCACAGGATGTAAATACCAATGCTGCGGAGGGCGCTTACTATGCTTACCATGGTTACTGGGCTGAGGACTTTGAAGCACTCAACCCACATCTAGGAACACTGGCTGAATTCCATGCATTGATCGACGAAGCAGCTGCTCGTGATATCAATATCATGGTCGACGTGGTCCTGAACCATGCAGGATATGGCATGCATCCAACGGACAGCCTGGAAAATGCTCCGGAAGGCTATCCGACAGACGAAGACCGTCTAGTGTTCGACGATATGCTGAGAGAAACATCCGGCAGCGGTGATTTAGAATCAGAACTTTCTAACTTACCAGATTTCGAAACAGAACGTCAAGCGGTGCGTGAGCAATTAGTCGCTTGGCAATCAGCCTGGATCGAAAAATCGACCACTGCTCAAGGTAACGCTATCTCAAGTTACCGTGTGGACACAGTGAAACATGTGGAAGACACTACATGGCAGCATTTTAAAAATGAATTAGTCGAAAAAGACCCATCGTTCAAACTGATCGGTGAATCATGGGGTGCCAATTACAGCAGTGACCATGGTTACTTAAATTCCGGTATGATGGACAGTTTACTGGACTTTGGCTTTAAAGGTATCGCCTCTTCCTTTGCCAATGGCAACCTGGAAGCAGCCAATGCCACGCTGATCGAACGTAATACAGCACTCACAAGTGATGCAACCTTAGGTCAGTTCTTAGGCAGTCATGATGAAGAAGGGTTCTTGCTCTCTCAAGGCAACAATGAGGGCAAATTGAAATTAGCCGCTTCGCTGCAGATGACTTCAAAAGGACAACCGGTCATTTATTACGGTGAAGAACTTGGTCAAAGTGGCGCAAACAACTGGCCTCTTTACGACAACCGTTATGATCTCGGCTGGGATCAGGTTGAAAACAACACTGTTTTAGCACACTATCAAAAACTCATATCATTCAGAAATGAGAACAGCGAACTCTTGTCTCGCGGCGACCGTGAAACATTCTTAGGTTCAAACGATGATGAGTGGCTGATGGTTGAACGGGCCCTTGCAGACGAATCTGTTTATATGGCCTTCAACGTGTCGGAAGAACCTCAAACCGTTACTGTGGAAGCCGATGCCGCTGAAGCACAATTAACGGATCATTATTCACTTGAAACCGTTGAAGCGATGGAGAAGGATGGCACATACAGCTTGACCTTCACTATTCCGGCTCTATCAGATGGCGGGACAGCTTTGCTCACTATCGAAAACGGTGAACTCATTTCTCAAGAAGTTGAGACACCGCAGGAAAATGAGACCGAAGAAATAGCAGATGGCTTTTTTCGGCTCCATTTTGAGACACTTCCGTCAGATGCTCGAGAAGATCTGGGTCTTTGGATCTGGGAGGATGTAAAAGAACCCTCAGGAAATTGGCCTACCGGTGCCTTATCCTTTGATCAATCAGTAGAAACGGATTACGGTTACTACCTGGATGTTGAATTGGCTGAAAATCCAGAAAAAATCGGATTCTTGATCAATGATACAGCAGGGGAAAATTTAACGGGTGACCTTAACCTGCGCTTGCTTACACCAGAAATGAATGAAGCCTGGGTGGACCAGGACTTCATGATTTATCCTTATGAACCTTTAGCAGATGACGTCTTGCGCGTCAACTATAACCGTACAGCAGAGGATTATGAAGGATGGGCACTCTGGACGTGGGAAGATGTCCTGGAAGCAACGACCGGGTGGCCAGACGGGGCACACGATTTAGATGCTATGGGTGAAAATGGTGCCTATTTCGATGTTCCATTGGCAGAAAATGCTGAATCTGTCGGCTTCTTATTCCTGAATAAAGAATCAGGAGATCAAACAGATAATTATGTGTTTACTGAAGCAAGTGAACACACACAAGTATTTATTAGAGAAGGTGACGAAACCATTTATACCAATCCTTATTACGTCAGCGAAGCGGGAATGGATAGAGCGGAATTGATTTCTGAAACAGAAGTCGAACTATTCTTCCACTCCACTGAAGGACTGACAGAAGAAACAATCAGAGAAAAACTGGTCTTAACAGACGGTAACAACGAAGCATTGCTTTTTGACACAGTCAGTATCGATACTGACCGCAACGTTGTGACGCTGACGGGCGATTTCTTAGTTGAAAACGGTCCATATACTATTACTTTCGATGAAAAAGAAACGGAAGCAATGATGGGCTGGAGACTGAAAGATGCCTTGTATGCTTATGACGGTGAACTTGGTTTAGATTTAAGAGAAGACGGCACAGCAACGCTTAAAGTGTGGTCACCAAGTGCGGATAATGTTCGTGTCGTTCTGTACGACAAAGACAACCAGGAAGAAATCGTTAAAGACGACATTGCTATGACCGCCAAAGACTCCGGCGTGTGGGAAGTCAAACTTAACGCCGACACCACTGGCCTTGATGATGTGACAGGTTACTATTATCACTTTGAAATTGAACGGGACGGCGAGTCTGTCCTGGCTTTAGACCCTTATGCACGTTCAATGGCGGTCTGGAACAGCAGTGATCCCGAAAGCACCATCGGTAAAGCGGCGATCGTTAACCCGAGCCATGTGGGACCTGAGCTGGACTATGCCGAGATCGATGGTTATGAAAAACGTGAAGACGCGATCATCTACGAGATTCACGTCAGAGACTTTACTTCAGACCCTAACATCGCAGACGAACTGGACAGTCAGTTTGGGACATTCAGTGCATTTGTTGAAAAACTCGATTATATCCAAAGTCTGGGTGTGACGCATGTCCAGTTGCTTCCAGTCATGAGTTATTTCTTCGCCAATGAATTTGCGAACGACGAAAGACTACTGGATTACGAATCGACCGATACCAACTTTAACTGGGGATATGACCCGCAAAGTTACTTCTCACTGACCGGGATGTATTCTGAAGATCCGGAAGATCCAGAAAAACGTATCGAAGAATTCAAAAATCTGATTGCTGAAATTCACGAACGTGATATGGGCATCATCTTGGATGTGGTGTATAATCATACAGCGCGTACCAGTATTTTTGAAGATCTGGAACCAAACTACTATCACTTCATGGATGCGGACGGCACATCACGAGAAAGCTTTGGTGGTGGACGTTTAGGTACGACGCACGCAATGTCACGACGTATCTTAGTTGATTCCATCACTTACTGGGTAGAAGAATTTAAAGTCGATGGCTTCCGCTTCGACATGATGGGCGATCATGATGCCGAAAGTATTCAAATCGCTTACGATGAAGCCAAAGAACTTAACCCGAACATCTTGATGATCGGCGAAGGCTGGCGTACATTTGCCGGCGATGAAGGATATGAAGACGTCAAACCAGCTGATCAGGACTGGATGCAGGATACTGAAGCGGTAGGTTCATTCTCGGATGAAATCCGTAATGAACTGAAGTCCGGCTTTGGTAGTGAAGGAGAGCCGCGTTTCTTAACGGGGGGTGCACGTTCGATCCAACTCATCTTCGATAACTTGACAGCTAATCCACATAACTTCACAGCAACAGATCCAGGCGATGTGGTACCTTATATCGCAGCACACGACAACCTGACCTTGCATGACGTGATTGCACAGTCGATCCAGAAAGATCCGGCTGAGCATGAAGAAGAAATTCACCAGCGTATTCGTATAGGGAATTTAATGGTCTTAACGGCTCAAGGCACACCATTCATTCATGCCGGTCAGGAATATGGACGCACAAAACAATTCCGTGATCCGGATTTCATTGAACCGGTATCGGATGAAATGGTTCCTTACAAATCTACCTTTATGACAGATGCAGACGGCGAACCATTCGAGTATCCGTATTTCATTCATGACTCCTATGATTCAACAGACATCATCAACCGATTTGACTGGAACAAAGTAACAGATACTGAGCAATATCCAATCAACACGTTAACCAAAGACTACACAGCTGGGTTGATTGAACTCAGACGCAGCACGGATGCTTTCAGTAAAGGAACGATGGCAGAAATTGCAGAAATGGTTTCTTTAGTCGATGCACCGGAAATCAATGAAGAAGATTTAATTATCGGTTACCGTGCAGAAGATTCGAACGGGGATATCTATTACGTCTTTGTCAATGCTGACGACACTGAACGTACATTGACACTTGGCACTGACTTGACTGAAGGCTATGTTTTAGTTGATGGCAAGTCTGCTGGAACACAAGCAATCACAAGTCCAGCAGGTGTTTCAATAACTGAAGATAGTATTACGTTAGCTCCTCTTACGGCTTCTGTTGTCATGTTGACTGATAGAGAGCTAGAAGTAGATGACGAAGAACCAACCGACGAGGAACCAACCGACGAGGAACCGATTGACGAAGAACCAACCGATGAGGAACCAATCGACGAAGAACCAACCGATGAAGAACCCGTCGATGAAGAACCAATCGACGAAGAACCAACCGATGAAGAACCAATCGATGAGGAACCAATCGACGAAGAACCGACCGACGAAGAACCCGTCGATGAGGAACCGATCGACGAAGAACCGACCGACGAAGAACCCGTCGATAAGGAACCGACCGACGAAGAGCCAGCAAAAGAAATGGATGAGGAGTTAGACACTCCACTAGAGGAAAGACTACCATCCACAGCAACGGCTTTATGGACTGTCGGAGCAATCGGATTAGTCAGTGCACTAACGGGTATCGGAGTGAAAATATTCAAAAAAAGAAAATAGAATAAATAAAGATCATATCTATAAGTCCTGAAAATTTTGTTTTTGTATTGGGATTGTAAAACTTTGTAGATACACGGTTCTTCAATAGTTTCACTCGATTTGCGGCAGGCGCTGTGCTGATAGCGCTCCCTCTTGCAATGAAGGGATAATAAATAACTGGCACTCTCCTTGTCTGTGCATTATGCACGTAAGGAGGGTGCATTGTTATAGCCGAAAAAACTGACCAGTAAAATGGATAGTTCTTCAGGCTGCCGTTTTAACCAATGATACTCAGGAATTATGCGAAAAGGAGACGATATTATTTATACTTACCCACATCATACGAACAATATTAGTATAATAGGTGCAGAAATCATTTCGGAAAATCAGATAAAAGTCTTTTTCAACTCTGCTAAACTTTTAAAAAAAGAAGATATAAGAACTAGTTTGGAAGTGATAACTGGTCTTGGAGAAGTATTAGCTATTGAATCCATATCGATAAATAATGATAGAAAAAATATGATCTTGGAGAGCACGTTCAATATGGATAATGCGCCATTTACCGTTCGTATAGAAGACAATGAAGTTTCAGCCTTGATGGGGTGGAGGATCAAGGACAGCCATTATGCTTATGATGGAGAATTAGGAGCCTGTCTCCATGAAGACGGAACCGCCACGCTGAGAGTCTGGTCTCCCACCGCAGCTGCTGTTCGGATCATCTTATATGATAAAGATGATCAGACATGTGTAATCAAAGATGACATAAAAATGGAAGTGACTGGTTCCGGGGTATGGGAAATGCTCTTAAATAAAGAAAACACTGGACTAGCTGACGTGAAAGCTTACTTCTATCATTATGAAATCGAAAGGGAAGGCAAATCAGTGTTGGCTCTCGATCCGTACGCGCGCTCACTGGCTGCTTGGGACAGTACCGATCCGGATAATCATATAGCAAAAGCCGCTATCGTGAATCCGGAAACAATCGGACCTAAGCTGGATTATGCCGAGATCGAGGGATATGAAAAACGTGAAGATGCGGTTATTTATGAAATTCATGTCAGAGACTTTACTTCTGATCCGTCAATCGAGGATCAACTGGAAAGCCGGTTCGGGACATTCAGTGCCTTTATCGAAAAACTAGACTATATCAAAAGTTTAGGCGTAACGCACGTTCAGCTGCTGCCGGTCATGAGTTATTATTTTATTAATGAATTTAGTAATGACGAGCGTATGCTTCACTATGCTTCTAATGGTACGAATTATAATTGGGGTTACGATCCGCAGAGCTACTTTGCATTGACTGGAATGTACTCTGAAGAGCCACGAGATCCTGAAAGACGTATTGAAGAATTTAAACACTTGGTCGATGCCATTCATCGATGTGGAATGGGTGTCATCTTAGATGTTGTCTATAATCACACTGCCCGTCTGCATATATTCGAGGATCTGGAACCAAATTATTACTACTTTATGGGTAAAAACGGTAAACCAAGAGAAAGTTTTGGCGGCGGACGATTGGGAACGACGCATGCCATGTCCCGGCGTGTACTTGTAGACTCGATCGTTAACTGGACAAAAGAATATAAAGTGGATGGCTTCCGGTTCGATATGATGGGAGACCATGATGCTGAAAGCATTCAAATCGCTTTGGATGAAGCCGAAAAATTGAATCCTAATATTTTAATGATCGGTGAAGGCTGGCGCACCTTTGTAGGGGATGAAGACTCCGAAGATGTCATGCCTGCCGATCAGGACTGGATACAGCATACTGACAGGGTGAGTTCATTTTCTGATGACTTCCGTAATCAGCTTAAATCTGGATTCCAAAATGAAGGAGAACCGAGCTTCATCACCGGAGGGCCACGTTCTATTCAGCATATTTATGATAATCTGACAGCCAATCCGCATAATTTCACTGCAACGGATCCAGGTGATGTGGTCCCTTATATTGGGGCTCATGACAACCTTACCCTACATGATGTGATTGCACAGTCTATCCAGAAAGATCCTGAATACCACCAAGAAGAAATACACAGGCGGATTCGTTTGGGCAATCTGCTGGTACTGACCGCGCAAGGTCTTCCATTCCTTCATGCTGGGCAGGAGTTTGGACGTACGAAACAGTTCAGAAATGCTCGTTTCACTGAACGTGTTCCGGATGAGGAAACGCCTGACCGTTCAATTTTCATGACGGATAAAGAAGGGGAACCGTTCGTATACCCCTACTTTATTCATGATTCAGTGTACTCAACGGATGCTGTCAATCTATTTGACTGGAATAAAGCCACGAATAAAAAAGGCTACCCTATCCATACCTTGACCCAGTCATACACAACAGGCTTGATTGAGTTGAGAAAAAGTACGGATGCATTCAGTAAAGGAACGATGGAAGAAATTGCGGAAATGGTTTCACTGGTAGACGTGCCGGAAGTCGAATCCGAAGACTTGGTTATCGTTTACCGTACTGAAGATGCCAATGGCGACAGCTATCTTGTGACAGTCAATGCGGACAACAAAGAACGCTCCTTGACGTTGGATTCAGATTTGACAGACGGCTATGTGCTAGTTGATGCCAAACAAGCCGGAATACGTCCAATCGACGATCCGGAAGGTGTGACCGTTTCAGGAAACACTGTAACACTGGATGCGTTGACGGCTTCTGTCCTATTATTTACAGACAGAGATCTGTCCAAAGAAGATCCAAGCAAAAATGCACCAGGTCAAAACAAGTAAATAAATCTAATGAAAAGAGCTCTTCCCTCAGGCAAGAGCTCTTTTCATTATCGGAACTTGATAAGTCATTATGCTTTTTTCGTATTTTCTTCACTTTGAAATAATGATACCGATAACAATTCGATAAGTATTGAAACAATCGAAGCGAGACTATAAGATAAAGGATGTTGCCAAAGAATCAAGATTGTCTAGACAAGTTCGATTCAGTTCGAGAAAAATATTAACGGTTACATAGGAGTGTACACAGACAAAATGAAAAAACAATGGTGGAAACAAGCGGTCGCGTATCAAATTTATCCGCGCAGTTTTAACGATTCCAACGGAGACGGTATTGGTGATCTACGAGGTATCATTCAAAAACTCGATTATCTCAAAGAACTGGGCATTGATGTCATTTGGGTCAGCCCCATTTATCAGTCACCGAATGATGATAACGGCTACGATATCAGTGATTATCACATGATCATGCAGGAATTCGGTACGATGAATGATTTTGACGAGTTACTGGAAGAAACCCATAAACGTGGGATGCGGATTATTATGGATCTCGTTATCAACCATACGTCGGATGAACATGAATGGTTCATTGAAGCGCGTTCTTCTAAAGAAAATCCGTATAGAGATTATTATATCTGGCATCCAGGGATGCCGGATGGTTCAGAAATCAATAACTGGGAATCGATTTTTGGAGGCTCCGTTTGGGAATATGATGAACAATCGAAAGAGTACTTTATGCACGTCTTCTCTAAAAAACAACCGGACTTGAACTGGGATAATCCAGATGTCCGTGAGAAATTATATGAAATGGTGAACTGGTGGCTGGATAAAGGGATCGATGGCTTCCGAGTGGATGCGATTTCACATATCAAAAAGAAAAACGGCTTTCCTAATATGCCGAACCCCCTGAACAAAAAATACGTGCCATCGTTTGATGGCCATATGAATCAGTCAGGGATCGATCTGTTTCTCTCTGAATTTGCTGAGCGCACACTGAACAAGTACGACGTGATGACCGTAGGCGAAGCAAACGGTGTGACGATCCGAGATGCGGATAGATGGGTTGGCGAAGACAACGGTTATTTCAATATGATTTTCCAGTTCGAGCATTTGGGTCTTTGGGGAGCGAACGGCGACGGCTTGGACATTCACGAACTCAAAGCGGTCATGACCCGCTGGCAGAAGGGCCTGGATGGTCGCGGATGGAACGCGCTGTTTATTGAGAATCATGACCTCGCTCGGTCTGTTTCAACCTGGGGCAATGATGGGGACTTAAGAAAGACATCAGCTAAAGCACTGGCGACGTTCTACTTCTTCATGCAGGGCACGCCGTTTATCTATCAGGGTCAGGAAATCGGTATGACCAATGTTCAGTTCGAGGCTATTGAAGACTACGATGACGTGGGTATGAAGAATATGTATGAAATTGAAACCGATAACGGAAAAACGCATGAGGAGATCATGGCTTATATCTGGAAAAACGGACGTGACAATTCACGGACACCGATGCAGTGGTCCAACGAACCCGAAGCTGGTTTCACAACGGGAACCCCCTGGTTTGGCGTCAATCCGAATTATCCGGATATCAACGTGGAACAGGCTTTAAATGATCCGGATTCAATTTATTATCACTATAAAAAAATGATTCAAATGCGTCAGACGACACCAACGCTGATTTATGGTCGTTATGAACTCATTGCCAAAGAGCATGATCACGTTTATGCCTATATGAGGTCCTACGATAAGGTTAAATATGTGGTTATGGTCAATCTCTTCAATCAGTCGACCGAGTTTGACTTGTCAGAAGAATTGGAACTGGGAGAAATGAAACTGAGCAATTACACTGTCAGAGATGAATCAAATGCAACCATGACGCTGCGTCCATACGAAGCACGTGTCTATAAAGTGGCGAAACAAAAAGTATGGCGCGATCCGAATTATTATACATTGAATGAATAAAATAAGTGTTGAGTAGAGGAGAAGAATGATGAAAAAGATAATGAATTTTGAATTCTGGCAGAAATTTGGTAAAGCCTTGATGGGTGTTATCGCGGTCATGCCGGCAGCTGGTTTAATGATCAGTATCGGTGGGTCTATTCCGCTGATCAATCCTGATCTGCAGGCTTTGATTGCGGTAGGAAGTGTCATTGAGAGCATCGGTTGGGCGATCATTGGGAATCTTCACATCCTGTTTGCTCTAGCCATCGGTGGAAGCTGGGCGAAAGATAGAGCGGGCGGCGCGTTTGCTGCCGGAATCAGTTTCATTTTGATCAACCGTATCACTGGGGCAGTTTTTGGAGTTACCCAAGATATGCTGGGGGATGAAGCAGCTGTCACGCAGACACTGTTTGGGACAGAGATCCCTGTAAATGGCTACTTCATCAGCGTCTTGGAAGCGCCTGCTTTAAACATGGGTGTCTTCGTCGGGATCATAGCCGGATTTATGGGAGCCATGGCTTTCAATAAATACTATAAATTCAGAAAATTACCGGATGCCCTGTCTTTCTTTAACGGGAAACGGTTTGTGCCATTCGTGGTCATTTTATGGTCGCTGATCGCTGCAATGGTTTTAGCAGTCGTCTGGCCGATCATTCAAAGCGGGATCAACAATTTTGGAGTCTGGATTGCTGAATCACAAGACACAGCACCAATATTAGCTCCATTCTTATTCGGTACACTTGAGCGCTTGCTCCTGCCGTTTGGTCTGCATCACATGTTGACCATTCCAATTAACTACACGGCGCTAGGTGGAACCTATGAGATTCTAAGCGGGGCCCAACAAGGCGCGCTTGTCTTCGGTCAGGATCCTTTATGGCTGGCTTGGGCAAGAGACTTGGTGAATTTAGATCAGGCCGGTGACACGAGTACGTATCAATTCGCTTTGGAAAACTTTATCCCTGCACGATTTAAAGTCGGACAAATGATCGGTTCTTCCGGAACCCTGATGGGATTAGCTTATGCGATGTATAAAAATGTAGACGAAGATAAACGTAAATCCTACAAATCCATGTATGTTTCTGCTGGATTGGCTGTCTTTTTAACCGGAGTTACGGAACCTCTGGAATTCATGTTTATGTTTGCAGCGATGCCGCTTTATGGTGTATATGCAGTGGTTCAAGGGTTAGCTTTCGCGATGGCAGATATTGTGCCACTTCGTATCCATTCCTTTGGGAATATCGAACTCTTATCCCGGACACCTTTAGCCTTACGCGCCGGATTAGGTTGGGACATATTCAACTTCATTTGGGTCACCATCTTGTTCGCTGTAGTTATGTATTTCATCGCGGACTTCTTGATCAAACGTTTCAGATACGCGACTCCTGGACGTATGGGGAATTATGAAGGCAATGGCCAGGACGAAGCTTCAGGTGAAAAAATTGATGCTTCCCAACAAGTATACGATATCATCCATTTACTTGGTGGTAAAGAAAACATTTCGGACGTGGATGCGTGCATGACACGACTGCGTGTGACGGTTAAAGACACGCATAAAGTAGGCAGTGAAGCGAAGTGGAAAAAGGCGGGAGCCATGGGACTTGTAAAAAAAGATACAGGTGTTCAAGCGATTTATGGGCCAAAAGCCGATGTCCTGAAATCGGATATTATAGATGTACTGGATTCCGGTGCACCCATTCCGGCATCGTCACTCGCCGATAAAGAGCCCTCAGAAATGAATACGACTGAGAAGAACTTAACCGATACAAATAAAACGACGACACCAGCGGAAACAAGCACTCAAACCATCTATTCTGTAGCTAAGGGTCAGGTGTTACCTATTACAGAAGTCAACGATGAGGTCTTTTCTCAAAAAATGATGGGCGATGGCTTTGCGGTCGTTCCTTCAGATAATGATGTCGTTTCACCCGTTTCCGGAACGGTTAGAAGCATCTTTCCGACGAAACATGCGATCGGTCTGGAAACGGCTGAAGGATTAGAAGTGCTGGTTCATATGGGCATTGATACAGTAGACTTAAAAGGCAGTGCCTTTGACGTATTGGTCGAAGAAGACCAATACATCAAAGCGGGCCAGCCCCTTGCCACTATGTATCAAAGCAAGGTGAAAGAAGCCGGTAAAGATACCTCGATCATGGTCATCTTTACCAATTTGAAAGAGGATCAAGCCTTTGAGTTAACAGCCAGCAATGATGTGAAAGCAACAGACAGGATAGGAACCGTTAAATAACAGATCGTAAGGAGACTAAAAGATGAAAGTCTTGACGCTTAACACGCATGCGTGGATGGAAGAAAAGCCTTTAGAAAAAATCGACCAACTTATCGACTGGCTCGCCGCAAACGAGTATAGCTTTATAGCGCTGCAGGAGGTCAATCAGTCGATGGATGCTGAAACAGTAAGTGATTCGACCTTTGTCAGACCAACCGGAGACCATCCGGACGTGGAGATAAAAGCAGATAACTTTGCCTTGCTGATCGTTGAAGGACTGCGGGCTAGAGGGCTGTCTTATTTCTGGAGCTGGACTGCTAACCATATCGGGTATGACACCTATGATGAAGGGGTAGCGATCCTTTCTCGATATCCGATTGAAGCACAGAGTCTGCGCGTGTCAAAAAGTAAGGACTATGCCCATCATTACACGAGGCGTCTTTTGAGAGCTGCAACCTGGGGTGAACAAGAGAACTGGACCGTTGTTTCCTGCCATTACTCCTGGTGGCAAGATGCGTCAGGTGAGGAACTGTTTAAACACGAATGGAATCAGACACTCAAATCAGTTGAGGACGCAGAAAGTTCTCCGCTCCTGGTCATGGGCGACTTCAATAATGAAGCATCCGTGTCTCAAGAAGGTTATGACTACATCAAAGAAACAGCGCCTTATCTGACTGATGCTTTCATCGAAGCCAAAGAGAAAATTGGAGACGCCACAGTATCCAGTGCCATTGACGGCTGGGATGACCATACGGATGAAAAGCGCATAGATTATATCTTTACTAACAGTGAAAAAGGAATCGCTTCTTACCGTGTAGTCTTTGACGGTCAAAATGGCCCGGTAGTCAGCGACCATTTCGGAGTTGAAGTCACACTTACTGAAGCATAACTGACTTTCAGGATAATTAAAATAATTTTAGAACATACAAGACGCAGCACGTTTGTCTTGTATGTTCTTTTTACACTGAAATGATCCGAGCATGTGGGGGGTGCTATACTTTCTATAGAAAAATAATGAAGGGAGAAGTGGCCTTGTGAATCGTTGTTCCCCGGAGATATCGTCGATTTATCTGAAGTAAAAAATAGGGTGAAAATGAAAGAGGTCACTGAACCGAATCTAGCTGATGTGGCTGTCTATAAAGGACTCACGCCTATTTATCATCGACTAAGTTACTTGTTTGAAGAAGGATGTGACAGTCTTACTGCTTTTCAGAAAAAAATAAAGTTTAAATGAATAGTTATAACTTCTGGTAGACTAATGATAAATAAAAGCATATTAACAAGACACCTTTCTAATAGATCATCAATTTAATTGTTTTTTTGTGCTTGATGAAAAAGGTCTGTGATATGATAAGTATAATATTTGAAGGAACGAGGGATAAAAATTGAAGACAAAGCACCTTGCTGCGAATAAAGAATCTCTTGCCGTATTGAAGGCCGTCGCGAATAAGCATCGCCTAGATATATTAAGACTGTTGAGTGTTCAACCATATAATGTAAACGAACTTGCAGATAAGTTGAATTTGCCGTTTTCTACTACAGCCACTAATGTAAAAAAATTAGAGGAAGTAAATTTGATTTCAACAGAACTTGTACCGGGAAGAGGCACTCAGAAAGTAAGCGCTAAGAATTATGATAGGATATTATTGGATTTATTTATCCATGAAGAAGAGCGATTTGAAAATCAATATGTGATCGATATGCCTATTGGGGAATATTTTGATTGTTACGTGCAGCCCAATTGCGGATTAGTTAATTATAAATCTTACATTGGCATACAAGATGATCCGCGCTCTTTTTATAATATCGATCGTAGAAACGCACAACTCCTTTTTATGAGACATGGGTTTGTTGAGTACCGATATCAAAATCAAATACCCGATGGTAAGAAAGCGGAAGAAATTGAAGTTTCAGCAGAATTGTGCTCAGAAGCGCCAAATCACAAAGAGGATTGGCCATCAGATATAACAATATGGATCAACGACCATGAAATAGGAACATGGACATCACCAAGTGATTTCGGTGGTGAGAGGGGACTTTTGACGCCTGCTTGGTGGAACACAAACTTCTCTCAATATGGAATGTTGAAAAGATGGTCCGCAACGAAATTTGGAATTTTTCTGGATGATGTCAAAATCAGCTCGTTGAGTATAGAGGATTTAGAATTAGAAAAGCATCCTTTCATATCTGTGAAAATAGGAGTCAAAGATAATGCTGTTAATAAGGGTGGCTTTAATCTCTTTGGGAACCGCTTTGGAAACTATGAACAGGGTATAAAATTAAAAGTCAGTATCTAAATAAAGCAAGCATTTTATTTTTATTAATAAAATGCTTGCTTTATTACGTTAAAAGAGGTTATAATAAAAACGAATTATGATAGCGCTTCACATCTTGCGGAAAAGGCGTGTTTAGTTGCAGTGGCAATGTAAAATTATAACATTTTTACTAAATTCATTTTCCCATTTATAATTATTATGAAGGTATAAGTATCTAGAAAAAACTTTATTACTAGTAAAACAGTAATAAAGTAATAAAATGAAATAGATGATGTGAAAGGAGAATGGTAATGAAGCGATCAGATTTGTTTCAACCAGAGGAGGACTTGGCACCTAATCCTCAGTTCGAAAGAAGCAATTGGATTGAGTTAAGAGGTACATGGGGTTTTGCAAGCGATGCTGATGACATAGGTGAGGAATCTGATTGGGTGAATGATTTTCCAAAACAACAAACAATCGAAGTTCCGTATGTTCAAGAAAGCAATCGAGATGTTTCTATAAGCAATCAAGCGGATATTATTTGGTATCAAAAAAGAATCGAGGTGCCAGCTAATCAAAAAGGGAAGAAAGCTTTAATGAATTTTGAAGCTGTTGATTATCTTGCTACTATTTGGATCAACGGAAAGAAATGTACTGTTCACGAAGGTGGCTTTGATCCGTTTCAAGTAGTGTATCAATTGGGTAAACAAGAGGATGAGTTAATCATCACCTTGAGAGTCGAAGATAACCATCGAAGTGATCAACCGCTAGGTAAGCAATCATGGAAAGGGCACAACTTCTTGTGCTGGTATACAAAAACGACAGGTATCTGGCAGACTGTCTGGGTAGAATTTGTAAGCGATACCTTTTTAGAGTCGGTTGAAATGACTCCGGATATCGACTTGGGCGTATTGAACTTAGCCGCACACACTTCGATGGGGTCCGCGAAAAATGTCCACTATGACCTTCGGATCGAAGTTAAGCTGAATGGACGCCCCGTTAAAAGCATAGTCCTGAAGCAGATCCAGAGATATACAGAATCTGTCATACCGGTAGATTCGGATTATCCGGATTTCCGTTTAGCGTATTGGACTCCAGATCAGCCGCATTTATATGATATTATCTTTACTTTAGAAAAAGACGGCAAAACGATAGATCAAGTGAAAAGCTATTTTGGTATGAGGAATGTAGGTGTAAGAGGGAAAGATATAGTATTAAACAACGAACACTTTTATCAAAAGTTGATACTAGACCAAGGTTACTATGGTGAAACGCTTATGACACCCCCTAACTCATCAATAGAGTATGAAGACTTGGTCAAAATCAAAGAGATGGGTTTTAATGGACTTAGAAAACATCAGACTGTTTCAAGTCATCGCTATTTATATTTATGTGACAAACTTGGCTTAGTGGTTTGGGCTGAAATGCCAAGCAGTTATCTATTTCATACTAAAACAGTTCAGCGAGTGTATAATCAATGGCAAGAAATTGTTAAAAAGCACCGCAATCATCCATCGGTGATCATTTATACCGTTATGAACGAATCGTGGGGCGCCAATGAGGTGTTTAAAAACGAGCAACAACAACATTTCGTTAATTCACTTTATACATTAACAAAAGCGCTGGATGGATCGAGACTAGTCATTGGTAACGACGGCTGGGAACACACTATGACCGATATCTTAACCATCCATGATTATAGTCAAAACAGTAAACTCCTGAGTGAAACTTACCTTGATGTTGATCGATTTGCTAATGAAGCCCCCTCCAAAACAAGTAAGAAATACAACTACGCAAGTGGTTATCACTATCAAGAACAACCTATTTTACTCAGTGAATTTGGTGGAGTGGCTTATGCAGAAAATTTGGATGAGGAAGCATGGGGATATGGAGACAGGCCGAAATCAAAAGAAGAGGCATTTGGTCGCATAGAGGACCTAGTTAAGAGCGTTATGGACAACGAACATTTTTGTGGTTTCTGTTATACGCAGTTATCAGATGTTGAACAGGAGATTAACGGGTTACTAACTCATGACCATCAACACAAATTTGATCCCGTTAAAGTTCGCAAGCTTTTGAATTATAAGCACGCTGGTGGATTTATATTCGAATAACGGAAGGAAGATCAAATAATGGAACATTATGCTAACGGGGTAAAGGTTGATTTGCCTGTACAGAAAAAAATAAGCAACAAAGAGGTTTTGTCGTATTTTAGTTATGGGATGGGCCAATGTATAAGTTTTGGTTTAGTTGGAACGTTTATTATGTATTTTTATACTAATATTTTAGGAATATCAGCCTTAGCTGCTAGTACCATATTTGTCATCGCTAGAACGTTCGATGCAGCAAATGATCCTTTGATGGCTTCGATCATGGACACCAAAAAATCTAAACATGGAAAGTTTAGGCAGTATTTGTTGTATATGCCTGTATTTATTTTTGCGATTACCATAATTGCCTTTTTACCAGTCAATTTGGGACCGACAGGATCAATTTTGTTCGCAGGCAGCACATATATTCTATGGGGAGTGTTTTACACACTCTCGGATGTACCATTTTGGTCCATGTCAGCTGTAATGAGTCAGAATCCCCAAGAACGGACAAAATTAGTTACTTATGCTAATCTGGGTGTATTTGTAGGGATTGGTATTCCGACCCTACTGTTTACTCCGTTGGCAGAGTTCCTAGGGGGCGGTAATTTAAATGATGGGTTCTTTATGGCGGTCGTTATATTGTCAGTTTTAATGCTCCCTTTTATGTTTTTTGGTTTTAAAAACACAAAAGAACGTGTTAAGCCTTCTGAGAAGAAAGTGAGAATTCGAGATGCTATAAAAATCGTTAAAGGGAATAAACCGATGTTTATAGTCTTAGCTACATTCTTTTGTAATGTGTTCATTAACATTACATTTGCCTTGAACATTTTCTTCTTCACGTACAATTTGAATAATGCCTCTCTTATGGCAGCTTTCGGTATTATTAGCTTAGTCAGTTGTATTGGATTCTTTTTCATCCCGATGCTTACGGAACGTTTTTACAAAAAACATATTCTTATGACAATTTTAAGTATCGATATTGGTGTTCGTGTTCTATTCTTTTTAAGTGGTTATCAGAACGTCACACTTGTATTGATATTTATGACCTTAACCATGGTTTTATATACCGCTACAGGCCCTCTGATTTCTGCTATGCTCGCTGAAACTATTGAATTAACAGAGGTCCGCACAGGTCAACGCTCAGAAGCTGTGACCTTTTCTGGTCAGACATTTACAGGAAAGCTGTCTATCGCTATTGCTGGTGGAGCAACAGGCGTCATCTTGACACTTATAAATTATGTGCCAAATCAAGCTCAGACAGAAGGTGCTTTAACAGGATTATTCTTCGTTATTGCGCTGTTGCCGGCGGTAGGTTCTCTGATTCGCTTGATCTTAATGTATTTCTACAAGTTTACTGAAAAAGAATTTAATGAAGCTGTTATGGAGCTTCAGCGACGAAAGAAATTGAAAGCTCAATATTAAGTGGATGTGTCTGATCAAACTGAAAAAATTTAATTATAGCATCAGTTATTGACCGATATAATTAAGCCTCCTGTGGAATCGTCTTATTTCATTGACTTTCACTAAGGGGCTTTTTTTTGCTGTAACTAGAAAAGAATTTAGTGTTCGAGCAAGCATCAACATACAAATTTGCATTCTATTAGATGGGCGTAGGTACGCTTGTATCTGATAGATCTGCTGATCTAGAGACGGTTAAATCGAGTATAGTGAAAGCTTTAAGGATGGAAAGGTACCGAAACAAACTATTATGGGACGAAAGAGAATGAGC
>NZ_JAWOBT010000106.1:0-6053 GCF_046484155.1 Alkalibacterium sp. | reverse complement strand
GACTACGGTCGCGCCCGGTGGGACGTCGCGCACGACGACCGATCCCGCGCCAACGCGGGAGTTCGCGCCCAGCGTGATGTTGCCCAGCACCTTCGCGCCGGCGCCGACGACCACGCCCTCTTCGAGGTTCGGGTGGCGCTTGCCGCTCTCCTTGCCTGTGCCGCCCAGCGTGACGCCCTGGGCCTTTACCTTTCAAAAAGTAGAAAAGCCCCTGATTCAGGATATCACCTATTTAGGTTCTTCTGCATTTGTTAACGAGATCTCAGGTTCGGTCGTTATGTTTACGTTCAATACCATTATCTTCTCATTGGAAGGCAACGAGGGATTAGCGGCGTATGGTATCATAGCCAACATCTCTTTCGTCGTGCTGTCATTGTTCGCAGGTGTGGCTCAAGGGACGCAGCCGTTACTGAGTGAAAGCTATGGACTGAAAAATCTCAAGCAGATGAAGCAGGTATTGGCCTTGTCTTTAGGAACTTCGCTTATATTGAGTATAGCGATATACATCGGAACGTACCTATTAAATGATCAAATAATTCTGGCATTCAATAGTGAACAGAATGCCCACATAGCCGAGATGGCCACTACGGGTTTATTGATTTACTTTATCGGCTTCTTTTTTGCCGGACTCAATACAATCTTTACCAGTTACTTCGGTGCGACGGATCAACCAAATCTGGCACTGTTTTTCTCTATGCTTAGAGGCGGGTTTATCATAGTGCCTCTCGTCTTAGTGTTGAGTCATTTTTATGGCATGAGGGGCGTGTGGTGGTCATTTGTACTCGCAGAAGCGCTGGTATTAGGGCTTATCTCCTGGAAAGTTAATCCGAATAAACGAGTGAAGAAGTTTAAGTAGAAGGATCGAGTATAACTCGGTCTTTTTTTTTTTAATATCTTTTAATGAGAAGAAGTAGGAATATGGTATACTGCAAACAAAGAGAACGGTTACATGATTCGCGATTTCCGTGTGCTGGTTTCTATTTTTCAAGTGGATTATATATTAGATAATAGGAGGATCTTTACCAATGCCTGACAACAAAAACTTAATATATGTGAACGAAGACAAACTGGAATTT
Source organism: Alkalibacterium sp. (assembly GCF_046484155.1). Taxonomy (GTDB): domain Bacteria; phylum Bacillota; class Bacilli; order Lactobacillales; family Carnobacteriaceae_A; genus Alkalibacterium. The sequence goes on along the minus strand of NZ_JAWOBT010000106.1, from coordinate 4,977 downwards.
CATTTAACTAATCAAGAGGTCAGTTACATTTTCAGAGTCTTCGAGAAAAGCAAACAACCTGAACATTTATATTTCGGTAAGAGCATTCAAAACCGCCCTTCTTTTGATTTTCTGATCGAAAGGGAGCCGCGTTCTTCTATCAACTTAAATGAAAAAGATTATACGTCATCCTTAGAGCATACCAAACAGGAATATCCAGGGTTCGGAACAACAGATTTCCGGTACCCGGCTTTTGAATTGGAGTACCCCGAGGGAGACCGCATCTCAAACTTTGCTTATGATTCATATGTCATTCATGAAGGTAAGCCCAAGCTTGAAGGATTGCCCGCCACCTACACAGACTCAGCAGGCGAGGCGCAAACACTCGAAGTCATCCTGAGAGATGCTCATTCCAACTTATTAATCAGTTTATTCTATAGTATCTTTGAGACTCGTTCTTTGATTACCCGCAGTGTTAAATTCCATAATGAGGGAAAAGAAATAGTTAAGCTGAATCATGCCATGTCAATGAGCATCGATTTTCCAGATGATGATTTTGATATGATCCATTTAAATGGCGCGTGGGCCAGAGAGAATCATGTAGAGAGACAACCTTTATTTAAAGGCGTCCAATCGATATCGAGTGCACGCGGAGCAAGCAGTCACATGCATAATCCGTTTTTTGCTCTCGTACGTCCGGAAACGACAGAGAGACAGGGAGACGTTTACGGGTTCAGTCTCGTCTACAGTGGGAATCACTTGGGACAGGTCGAAGTGGATACCTATAATGTGACGCGTGCCACGATGGGCATCAATCCTTATCAGTTTCAGTGGAAGCTGAAGCCGGATGAAGCATTTCAAACGCCAGAAGTGGTTATGGTCTATTCCGCTACAGGTATCAATGGGATGAGTCAGACCTACCACGACTTATACCGCAATCGACTTGCCAGAGAACCGTGGAAGAATCAGACTCGCCCGATACTGATCAACAACTGGGAAGCAACGTACTTTGACTTCACTGAAGATAAAATTATGGAAATCGCTGAGAAGGCGAAAGAAGCCGGGGTCGAACTCTTTGTTCTGGACGACGGCTGGTTTGGTGAAAGAAACGATGACTCGAGTTCTCTGGGTAACTGGACTGAGAATAAGGTGAAATTACCTGATGGTATCGCGGGGTTATCCGACAAGATCCATAAGCTGGGATTGAAATTTGGCTTGTGGTTCGAACCGGAAATGATCAACAAGGACACGCCGCTTTATCAAGAACATCCGGAGTGGGTGATCCGGATGCCCGCCAAGCCGATATCATATGGACGGAACCAATTCGTTTTAGATTTTTCGAATCCTGAGGTCGTGGATGCTTTGTTCAATCAGATGGATGCGATTTTGACTCATGGAAAGATCGATTACATCAAATGGGACATGAACCGTTATATCACTGAACCCTTTTCAACGCTGTTACCTCATGATCGGCAGGGAGAGCTCTATCATCGCTATATTCTAGGTGTGTATTCTTTATACGAAAGACTTTTAGACCGGTATCCTGATCTGCTGATCGAATCGTGTGCCGGTGGCGGCGGTCGATTTGATCCGGGACTGTTATACTACGCGCCACAAGCATGGACGAGTGATGACACTGATGCCGTCGAACGTCTGAAGATACAGTACGGGACATCGCTGGTTTACCCGCTGTCAAGCCTTGGCAGTCACGTTTCGGCGGTCCCGAATCATCAAATGGGCCGGACCACTTCTTTAGATATGCGGAGTGCAGTGGCTTACTTTGGAACATTCGGATACGAGCTGGATGTCACCAAACTTAGTGAAGACGAAATGAATCAGATAAAAGCGCAGATCAGTTTCTTTAAAGACAATCGCCGACTGATTCACGAAGGGATTTTTTACCGTTTGAAGAGTCCGTTTGAAGGTAACGAAACGGCGTGGATGGTTGTGTCACAAGATAGAAAAGAAGCGCTGATCGGCTTTTATCAAGTGCTGGCTCAGCCCAATCCGTCCTACAGTCGGCTGAAATTAGCCGGACTGGAAGAAGATACGCTTTATACCATTGATCCGGATGGCGAAGAACGTTATGGTTCAGATTTGAACACGATCGGATTACTCTTTAGTGAAAACGAGAGACAGCGGGGACACTTCTGGTCGATAAACGGCAAATCCGATTTTCACAGCTGGATCGTCAAATTGACAGCAAAAGAATAGCGATTCTCACAAAGAAAAGGTGAAACACCCGAGCGTTGGATGTAGTCCAATGTTCAGGTGTTTTTTTAATATCCAGTAATAAACGGTTTCGTCCATTCAAATCGTTTGTATAGATCCATTTATGAACAGTATAATAGAAACAGAAGGACTCTTCTTTGACAAAGATTAAAGAGCGTGTTAATTTATACTTAACGATTACAATTGTAAACACATAAACAAACGGGGAGATGAGCGTCATGCCAGACAAACATGAGGAAGATCAGAATAGGAAAGAACACGACCACGCGAATCAAGAAAAAAGTAATATGCACGATGGTATGGATCACGAACACGATCAGCCTGAAGACGAAGGACATCATGACCATGACGGTCACGGGGGCCATCAGGATCATCACGCGCATATGGTTGAAGACTTCAAGAAACGTTTTTGGGTTTCTTTGGTCGTCTCTGTCCCCATTGCCATTTTGGCTCCGATGCTGCAGCATTTATTCGGATTTGACGTATCTTTTCCGGGGTCTGACTTAGTGTTGTTTGCACTCGCAACCTTTGTCTTCTTTTACGGCGGGAAACCTTTTTTATCAGGCTTGAAAAGTGAAGTCGTTGACGACCATACGCCCGGTATGATGACCCTTATTTCCTTGGCCATCACAACATCCTATGTGTATAGTTCGCTAACCACCTTTTTTATCGAAGGCAGTGATTTTTATTTTGAATTGGCTACATTAATTGTTGTTATGTTACTGGGACACTGGATCGAGATGCGCTCGCAGATGGGGGCCTCCAAAGCACTGGAAGAACTGATAAACCTGATGCCTAATGATGCCCATAAACTAGATGAGGATGGAAATACTACAGAAGTCTCGGTAGAAGAATTGCATCCCGGAGATAAAATTTTAGTTAAATCCGGTGAGAAAGTGCCGCTGGACGGTGAAATTTTGGAAGGGAGATCTTCAATTGATGAATCAATGTTGACGGGTGAGTCGGTGCCTGTTGAGAAAAAAGAAGGAGAGGAAGTCATTGGTGGTTCCATCAATGGGGAAGGTGTCCTTACTGTAGAAGTAAGTAAAGTCGGAGAAGAGACCTATCTCTCGCAGGTTGTTGAGATGGTGAAAAATGCCCAGGCAACCAAATCGCGTGCGCAGGGTTTTGCCGATACGGCAGCGAAATGGCTCTTTTACGTGGCTGTCGGAGCAGGTTTAATCACTATGATTTATTGGGTAAATGTAGCAGACTTTGAGTTTGCCTTAGCAAGAACAGTGACCGTTTTAATCATAGCTTGTCCTCATGCCTTGGGACTGGCCATGCCGTTAGTCAGTTCGGTCTCGACCTCTATTGCGGCACAAAAAGGACTGCTTATAAGAAACCGCACGCAGTTTGAAATGGCTCGTAATATTGATAAAATCGTCTTCGACAAAACTGGGACTTTAACTGAGGGAAACTTTGGTGTCGATGATATCATTCCAGAAGATGGCACGTCGGAGGAAGACCTGCTTCAACTTGCCTATTCAGTTGAAAGTCAATCCGATCACCCGATCGCCAAAGGTATCGTTCGTGCCGGGGAAGAGAAAAAAGTTCAGCGCCTGGGCGTGACAGATTACAACAACTTAACGGGTAAAGGACTGGAGGCAAAAATCGATTCGGATACTGTATCCATTTTAAGCCCGGGAGCGATGAAAGCAGAAGGGATCTCCTTTGACGAGGAGCGTTACAATGACTTGTCGCAACAGGGAAAAACAGTCGTATTTGTATTGAAAAACCAGAAGTTGCAAGGCCTGATCGCGTTAAGTGATATCATCAGAGAATCCTCTTATAAAGTGATCAAGGAGTTGACGGATATGGGTATCGACACCATAATGATCACCGGTGACAACCAGCGCGTCGCTGATGGGGTAGGGAACGAACTGGGCTTAACTGAAGTGATTGCTGAAGTCTTGCCGGATCAGAAATCTGAACACATCAAACGTCTTCAGGAAAACGGCACGAAACAAGTGGCGATGGTCGGTGACGGGATCAATGACGCACCTGCGCTTGCAGCAGCTGACATTGGTATTGCCATCGGCGCTGGAACGGATGTGGCGATCGAAACGGCCGATGTTATCCTGGTTAATAGTGACCCGAGAGATGTACTGAACGCCTTGAAACTCTCCAAAGCCACACACCGTAAAAACATTCAGAACTTATGGTGGGCAGCGGGATACAATATCATCGCGATCCCTTTAGCGGCTGGTATTCTGTATAATCAGGGTATTATCATCACTCCCGCTATCGGGGCGGCCGTCATGTCATTAAGTACGGTCATCGTAGCAGTCAATGCTCGATTGCTCAGTATGGATGATGAGACTGAAGAAACAGCAGACATGAAACCTGCGACCGAAAACAAATAAACGATAAAAAAAGCACGGAGTTTACGGGAGATCACTTCAACGTGATCCCTCCAGACTTCGCGCTTTTTTGTAAGGTAGGAAAGTATAGAATTTAAAGATGGATGATAACTTTAGGTTCAATGATTATTAGTTTTTATTAAAGAGAAAATCAGAATATACTCGCTTTTGGGCGAGTATGAACCTTATAAGATCCTTTTTGGTGTAGTAACGGCAGGAAGCTAATTGTTTGAGTGCCAGCTCGGTGGTGTTTGCTCCTGACTTGATGCAAGGGTTCTTTTTAGTGACTACTCACTGCATGTCACGGTGGGGTGGTCACTTGTACACAAGTTCCAGGCAATTGTCAAAACCTGTTGTCCGGCACCTGGAATTGAAATCTCATGAAAATCAGGGACATGGACAA
>NZ_JAWOBT010000041.1:0-2671 GCF_046484155.1 Alkalibacterium sp. | reverse complement strand
TTTCTATGATACCGTAGGTCCCGGCTTTTTCTTCTCGTGAGCGATCCGAGTCCCATTCATCCTCCTCAGTCAAGCCCTCCACTTGAAAGTCGATCACTTCTAACCCGTCTTCTTCTTGAATAACGATATAGTTTTCTGTGCCACTTTCCAGAATAACATCTCTCTGTTCAGTGATAATGCCTGTTCCGTTTTCAAGCAATTCAACAGAGACTGCCATCTCAACCAATTCATTGTCTTGCGCATAAACCGTCTGGACTTGAAACGTCACTAAAACCAATGCGACGAGTGCCCAACCTAACCAACTTTTTTTCATCAGTACGTCCTCCATTTTTTTCTCTTGATACTAGTATATACAAGATAGGTATGTATGATAACGGTCTTAGGACTGATTTTTCATATATTGATTATTGATCGAAAAAGGTTTATTCATTCCAATTCCCCGGACTCCAAAGGGTGCCATCCAGTTCTCCCTGAAGCTGTTCTTTCCGCTTTTCCTGTTCTTCCAGCAGTGCTTTCGTCGCTTGAAGTAATGCCTTTTGTTTATAATCCTGGCTTTCTTCAGACAATTTCTCCAGCTGATTCATTAACCATTGCTTGTCTTCCATCCGTTCCCACTTCTTCCTTTATACATCATAGTTATCGATATGCAGACTTAACTCATCAAGTTCCATCCGGTTATCTTCAATCGCCTCGCTGACAGCCTCAAGAGTGAAATCGGTCTCTTCTGTCGGTAATGTTTCTCTTGAGGTGTTTTCTAATTGCTCGAGTATCCATTCTTCTTTTCTTCTCAAAGAAACAGGATGTTTCAAACTAACGTACTGCTGATACTCAATAAGCAGTGACATTTTCTGTTGTTCTGTCAGGTAAGCAAACTGAAAGATGGTTAAGGATTTCAAATAAGTCATCCCTGTTTTTTTTGCCATTGCCTGATAGGGTTTGGTCAATTCACTGATACTAAACCCTTCCTGTCCACCGGTCTGGTATTCTTTCTCGGGCAGTCCGATAACCAGTACCAGTCCAAATTCTTTTCCATGAAGCTTGTTTCCCCGGTAGCCAAAAGCAAAATGGTCTGTCAATACTTCATCTTGCCACTTCTTTAATAAAGGAGGCGAAGAATACCAGTAAAACGGAAACTGAAATAGGATGCGGTCATGTTCCAGCAGGAGGGCCTGCTCTTTTTCGACATCGATCATGCCATCTGGATACGTTTGTTCAAGCACGTGTAATGTGATGTTATCCTCTTTAGGTAAGGAATGCATTAAAAATTGTTGACTGCTTGATTCATCCACAGTTGGATGAGATAAAATAATAAGTGTTTTCAATGCTACTCTCCTCGCTTATATCTATAGTGCTTTTTCAGGTAAACCAAGTATACCAAATCTATGCTGGTAAAGTGAATAATTAGGAATTGCATCTCAAAACGAGTACAATTATAGTGAAGAAAATAAATAGAAGAAGTACTTTTAAAATGAAAAATATCGATCTGCCTTATCGGGTCGTAAATGGATATTAAAGGCAATCGTTTTGCCGCTTTAGTCAGCGAACTGGGAGCGACACCATTGATGGAACAGTTCATCTTCATGAATGACGCCAGACGCTTGTTGGAAGATGAACAAAAATTAAATCTTGTTTTCAAAAAAGCGGACGACTATCTGACGGTGATCGAGATAGCTGAAGTCTCTCTTTTTATAGAAAATCACAGACGATAAATAGGTGGATCATCTCAATAAGCCCGTTGAAGTAATCAGCTGACAGGCGATATTCACCTGATTACGATACTTGAAAGGACGGTTCGTTAATATGACTGAAATAGAAAAAGTGAAAAAGTGGTTGGTTTTATTTGGTGAAAAAATTACAGAGAATGAAGAATATTTAAACGAGTTAGATGCCGCTATCGGAGACGGCGATCACGGAACCAATATGAAGCGTGGTGCTCAAGCTCTGATAGATAAACTCGAATCCAGAGATTATGCTGACCTGGCAGATTTATTTAAAGAAGTTGGTATGACTCTTGTCAGTAAAGTTGGCGGCGCAAGCGGTCATCTTTATGGTTCAGCTTTTATTGAGATGTCAACAAAAGCAAAAGATTCCAATGATCTAGCTGCCATCTTATCTGCTGGTTTAGATGGTATTAACAAACGTGGTAAAGCAGAAATAGGAGAAAAAACACTGCTCGATATGTGGACACATGCTGTTGATGCTTTACAAGATGGGACATTATCAAAAGAGGTTATCGATGAGGCCCTGATGGATACCAAAGAAATGAAAGCAACTAAAGGTCGCGCGTCTTTCCTTGGCGATTGCTCTATTGGTTGTATCGATCCGGGTATTCAATCAAGCGCCTACCTCTTCACTGCTCTACTTGAGACAGGTGTTTTAGATGAGTGATTTTTGATAAGAGAAACCGGAAGAATCCTTTTATTCTGAGGATTCTCCCGGTTTTCCTTTTAATAAGGGTACTACTGTTTGACGAATATCTCAGCTTTAAATGGATTATAATTTTCACTCGTGAAATAGCAGACTCAGGCTTTTTCTGCGCGTGAGTTCGTCATTTCTTCCTCAAAAGTGCAGACTCAGCTTTTTTCTGCGCGTGAGTCCGTCATTTCTTCCTCGAAAGTGCAGACTCAACCCTTAACTTAGCTTGAGTTAGTAAAAATTTGGAATATTTACC
>NZ_JAWOBT010000029.1:0-5139 GCF_046484155.1 Alkalibacterium sp. | reverse complement strand
GCGTGCTCGGACACATCGCAAAATTTGATGAATCAGGCGACCGTCATTATTATTCCATGGCATTCACGCTGGATATTGAGACGCTAACACCAAGTGAGCTGAAAATCATCGCTGAGCGCAGTGATTTCTTGGAAGGTCCGGCTAAACGTTCGGATCTAGAAGATGTTATTTTCAGCGGAGGTCTGATACGTGAAGGAAACGAAGCGGTTTTGTATGCGGGCATCAGTGACGCACAGGCACAAAAAGTGACGATACCGGATCCATTTATTTAAGAAGGAGAGTTTATTGCATGACTATCAAACGATTTGAAGAAAACCCGATCATAACACCGAAAGATGTCAAAGCTCATCATGAAGGATTCGAAGTGATCGGTGCATTCAATGCTGGTGTGGCCGATTACAACGGTGAAACACTTCTACTGATGCGCGTAGCTGAACGTCCGATCTCGAATGATCCAGATATCGTGAAGATACCCATCGTGGATCCGGCAACAAAGGAAATAACGATCAAAGAATTAAGTAAATCAGACAAAGAGTATAACTTTGAAGATCCACGAGTCGTGAGGAAACAAGACAAGCTGGAAGGCCTATCATATCTGACTTCACTTTCCTACGTGCGGATTGCCAGAAGTCAGGATGGCATCAATTTTACGGTCGACGACGAGCCATTCTTATATCCTTATAATGAGTATCAAACGTTTGGTATCGAAGACCCGCGTGTGACTAAAATCGAAGACACCTATTATATCGATTTCACTTCAGTGTCAGAAAAGGGTGTCGCCGTGTCACTCGTGACGACCAGAGACTTTGAGTCGTTCACGGACCAAGGCATCATCTTCGCACCTGAGAATAAAGATGTGGTGCTGTTCCCAGAAAAAATCAACGGACTCTATTATGCCCTGCACAGACCTGTCTTGAAAAGTGTCGGGAACTACGACATCTGGATCGCCGAATCTCCTGACACCAGACATTGGGGCAATCATCAGCACTTGGCGGGCGTGAGAGAAAACTCCTGGGATGAGGAACGCATGGGTGCAGGTCTGACACCTGTTAAAACGACTGAAGGCTGGTTGGTCCTGTATCACGGAGCTTCACATGCATCCCGTTATTGCATGGGTGCCTTGTTACTCGATCTGAACGATCCGACAAACGTATTGGCACGTTCCGATTCAGCATTCATGGAACCGGAAGCAGACTATGAGAAAAACGGCTTCTTTAATGAAGTTGTCTTCGGCTGCGGCGCCACGCAAAAAGATGACGACACGCTGACGATGTATTATGGTGTGGCGGACACATCCATCGCAGGGTGTGACATTTCCATTAAAGAGGTCTTAGCACATTTGAAGGAGTCTAACTAATGGATTGGAAAAGCAAATGGCACGAATGGCAGTCAGTTGAACATACTGACGCTTACATTGCTGAGGATTTAAACGGACTGACCGAAGACAGCGCCCAGGAACGATTTGGGCAACATCTGGCATTCGGTACTGGTGGCGCCCGCGGGACATTCGGTGCGGGGATCAATCGCATCAATCATTACACCGTTCGCCGGATCACTCAAGGCTTTTTAAATTATTTGGAAAAAAATGGCGACGATTCAAAAACTAAAGGCATTGCCATCAGTTACGATACCCGTCATTTTTCAAAAGACTTTGCTGAAAACGTTGCGTATCTGGCTGCCTCACAAGGGTTTAAAGTCTATTTGTCTGATGAAGCGAGACCGACACCACTGCTTTCTTACATGGTCAGAGCGTACGATGCAGCTGGCGGTGTCATGATCACTGCCAGTCATAATCCAGCGAACTATAACGGCTATAAAATCTATGACCATACAGGCGGGCAGATGACCGAAACGATGGCTGAAGCCATCGTCGATGAACTCAGTGATGTTACTAACGAACTTCAATTGGCACACGGGAAACTCGATGCCTTTATTTCAGAAGGAAGCGTTACGGTAGTTGGTGACGATCTAGATAGAGCCTACTTAACAGAATTAGGGAAAGATCTAAAAGAACCGGAACTATTCAAAAAAAAGACTGATTTTAACGTCGTCTATACGCCGCTTCACGGAGCTGGACTGGGCATTATAAAAAAAGCACTGGACACTCTGCAGTTCAAAAATTATTCACTGGTCGAGGAACAGCTGACGGTCGACGGAACGTTTGAAACCGTTGAGTCGCCCAATCCGGAAGACAAAGACGCTTTCGCATACGCCGAGGCTTTAGGAAAAAAAGAACAGGCGAATTTGATCATGGCTACGGACCCCGATGCCGATCGGTTAGGTGTCGCAGTTCACGAAAACGGTCAGTACACGTACCTTACCGGAAATCAGCTGGGCGCGATCCTGCTGGCATACCTTATTGAAAACAGTAAAGGACAAGCCTTGGAAAAATCCGTTTTGATCAAAACGATCGTGACCTCAGAGCTCGGTGCAGCTATTGCCGAAGCAGAGGGTATCGAAGTGATCAATACGCTTACTGGCTTTAAATATATCGGTGAAAAAATAACTGAGCTGGAAGAAGCCGGATATAAAGACTTCCTGTTTGGCTATGAAGAAAGTTATGGTTACCTCTTCAGCTCGATCGTTCGAGATAAAGACGCGGTCCAGGCGGTCGTCCTGTTACTCGAAGCGGCGCTTTATTATCATCAGAAGGACCAGTCTTTATTGGATGTTTTAGACGCTGTGTATAAGCGGTTCGGTTTTTATACGGAAGATTTAGTTACCATTCAGATCGAATCAGCAGAACAGGTCGAAACCATCGAAAGTAACATAGAAAAATTAAAGAAGCAGTTAGATGAACCGTTCGGCACGTTTAAAATAGCGTCGATAGAAGATTACGACAGCAATAAACGAATGACTTCAGACGGCAAGACGACTCAGATCGATCTGCCAAAAGCGAATGTCCTGAAACTGACATTTGAAGATCGATCTTGGCTGGCCATTAGACCATCGGGGACTGAGCCCAAATATAAGTTTTACTTCTCGACTAAAGATGAATCTGAAGTGGAATCCAGCAAGCGAATGGCTGAGCTTAAAGCGACTCTTTTCAGTCACTTAAATCTTTGAAAGTGAGTAAACGCAGTACTATGGAATATAAAAAATAAGATCAATGGAGGAAAAATATGTTAAAAAAAGCAGCTTTTACTTTAGGATTGGCATCAATGTTATTCGTGGCGGGGTGTAGTGATCAGGCTGACGACGAATCAGCAGCGGATGATTTATACTCATACACACAAGATGGAGCCGATGTTGCAGAGTGGACATCGATGGTAACACCTGGAGGCGGAGAAGGTTCTGTCGAATTGGGCGATGATGTCGCAGTTATTCAAGCGGCCTCAGACGGCTGGGGAGGCGTACAGTCAGAAGCAATGTCTATCGATTTATCAAGAGACCCGCTATTATTCGTACGTGTTAAAGAAAGTGGAGACGACTTCAAATGGGGAGCAAAATTTGTTCCGAGCTCACCTGAAATAGATGAGCATAACTGGGGTATGTATCTGATTGAGGACAACAACTTTAAATGGAATAACTATGCGGTTGTAGATATCAAAGATAAATTAGGAGAAAGTTTCGTCCAGTTATACGGTGAAGATTTAGAAGGCGTCATCTGGTTAATGGCTTCTGGCAGTTCAGAAGCAACCGTCGAAATTTCAGAAGTTAAAATAATGTACCAAAAATAAACTGCAACCAAAGGGGCCAATTAATTAAATGGATTTTCTGATTCGAGAAATAAAAGGATTGATGCTTTTAGCTTCCGGTATGCTTATGGTTGGCTGTTCAGCGGCAGATGAAGCTGACAGTCAAACACAAGACATTCGCTTTGATAAAGAAATCTTACGTGTACAACAATACGCTAATCAAATACCGACAGATTATAAGCTGATTGATTGGTCTGAACGTGCAGTCGATTTTGATGAACTCGTCTTTGATGGTCAGGATAACGGTCTCTTCCTCCCGCTCAGTTGGAAGGATGAAACCTATGGCTCATTTGGACTGCCCGCTTATGTAGGGGACGGTCGGATGCATCAAGATGGTGCCCAGGAAGCAGTGACCAATATTGCAGCGATTATCAGCGCGACTTTGAATGGGATCGATAAAACCGAGGGAGAGGATTACGTCGCTCAGTTGAGTGCCTTTTATAGTGAAGAAGAAGGCATCATATTGAACAACCCGGCGGGTAGCAGTGCCACGACCTCTATGTGGTATTTGCTATACCCAACTATTCTGTTTGCACATGCATCAGATTTATATGAAGATCAGGATGAATTGAGAAATCAGTTGTTGACTTCGATCGAAAGCTGGTATGGCGCGTACGAAATCATGTATGATAATGGGAATCCGGATTTTGATTACACCGGTTTTGATTTCAAACTAAATGAACCTTATCGCAATGATGTATGGACAGAACCGGATAGTGCTGTTGGCATCGGTATGCTGATGTATTACGGCTATCAGATGACTCAGGATGAAAAATATTTGACTGCGGCTATCAATACCATGGATTACACGGAAGCCTATTTTGGAAGTCCATTATACGAAGCACTCATGTACTTCGGACCATATTTAGGAGCCAGGTTGAATGCTTTTCATGGCACGCAATATGATCTCACCTCCTTTTTGGATGACAACTTCAATGCCTCGTCGATCCCACGTGGCGGCTGGGGTTCTGTTTCTGGTCAGTGGGGAGATTATGAAGTGAACGGCTTGTTCGGCAGTGACACAGATGGAGATGGTTATGTTTTCTCCATGAATACCTTCGCGGCCGCTGGGGCAATGGCTCCAGTTGTCCAATATGATTCCAGATACGCGAAAGATATCGGTGTCTGGCTGTTGAACCTGACCAGTAATGCCCGTTATTATTTCGCGACTGAAACTGATCCTGATAATCAGTCACTCACGCATTCCGAACATTCGGACGCTGTCAGTGATTCGATTCAAGCATCTATCCCTTATGAAGGCATACGAAAAAGCAGTCAGGGACGGACGCCTTGGTTTGGCGGGGATCCGACCGTTTATGATTGGGCAGAAACAGATTTTTCACTATATAGCGGTGCTCACATTGGTATCCTGGGTGCTTTGGTGGAAGAGACAAACGTTGAGAGCATTTTACGCCTGAACCTGCAGGCGACTCAATTCTTC
>NZ_JAWOBT010000021.1:0-14248 GCF_046484155.1 Alkalibacterium sp. | reverse complement strand
CAGGGAGCCGAGCAGATCGCCATCACGATGCAGGAGCTGGCTTCCGGATCGGAGTCACAGGCCAATTACACCAGTGACTTGTCCGAGAACATGCACCGCTTCGTCCAGACGATCGAAGCATCCGCGGACCAAAGCGACCGTATCTACAAAACATCCAATGATGTGAGGGCGTTGACGGAAAAAGGCAGCGGACTGATGGATGCCTCGGTATCCCAGATGCAGATGATCGATAAGCTCGTCAAGCATTCTGTCGAAGGTGTGAAAGAGCTGGACAATAAATCAGCCAAAGTGTCTAAACTGGTGTCGGTCATCGAAGGCATCGCCGAACAGACCAATCTGCTGGCCCTGAATGCAGCGATCGAAGCCGCACGTGCCGGCGAACAGGGCAAAGGCTTCGCGGTCGTAGCGGAAGAAGTGAGGAAGCTGGCGGAACAGGTGTCTCATTCGGTCGTTGATATCACCGATATCGTCAACAGCATCCAGCAAGAATCGTCCGCCGTTGCAGCCAACTTGGAGACCGGGTATGAACAGGTCGCCAAGGGAACGACGCAGATCGAGAACACGGGCGAGACCTTCAACAAGATCTCGTCATCCGTTCAGGCGATGGGCCTTGCGATCAAGGAAATCTCTGACAAGCTGAAAGTGAACAAAACTCAGACGATCGAAATGAGTTCCAGCGTGGAAGAAATCGCCAGTGTTTCTGAAGAGTCTGCGGCCGGGATCGAACAAACGTCCGCCTCTGCGCAACAGACAACGAGCACGATGCAGGAAGTTTCCGCCAGCTCAGAAGAACTCGCTAGAATTGCCGAAGAACTGAACCAGCTGGTGGACCGTTTTACCTTATAAGCCAGCCTCAAAAACCATATATAATAAAGCGCCACATCCTGCTGTACAAGACAGCCGGTGTGGCGTTTTTCGCATGAAAGACAGACTGTCTGTGACCCGGATAATGACCTTCCGAGCGCGACGGGAAATATCCCGGTAAATGGGAAAAATATCTTTGTATGCGCTTTCTTTCCTGAAAGGTCTCAAAGCATTGTTAGGAGACTGAAACAGTGTTTAAATGAAACTACAAACAAAACAAAAGAAAGAGGGACAAACACATGAAGGAAAAATTACAGCGATTTGGTGGCGCCATGTTTACACCTGTTTTACTCTTTGCTTTTTCAGGGATAATGGTCGCCTTTGCATTGATGTTCAACAATACTGCGATCGTCGGAAGTATTGCAGCGGAAGGCACGTTATGGCATGCCTTCTGGACGATCATCGAGAACGGAGCATGGACAGTATTCAGGCAGATGGAAATAATGTTTGTTATCGGCATTGCTTTAGGACTGGCTAAGAAAGCTAACGCACGAGCAGTCATGGAAGCGGTCGTCACCTACCTCACATTCAATTATTTTCTTTCAAGCATATTGGAATTATTCGGAACTAGATTCGGTGTGGATTTCACCCAGGAGGTCGGGGGAACCAGTGGTCTGAAAATGATCGCCGGGATCAAAACACTCGATACAGGGGTTCTGGGGGCAATAGCCATCGCGAGTGTGGTCGTCTTTTTACACAATCGTTATTTCGATAAGAAACTGCCTGAGTGGTTGGGTATTTTCCAAGGGTCATCCTTTGTTGTTATTGTCGGATTCTTTACGATGCTGCCGCTCAGTTTGCTGACAGCCAGCGTCTGGCCAGCGGTTCAGACAAGCATCGCGTCAACTCAAGTTCTGATGATAAATTCCGGACCATTTGGCGTCTGGCTCTACACATTTTTAGAACGTATTCTGATCCCGACCGGCCTGCACCATTTTATCTACACTCCGTTTATGTTCGGGCCGGCCATTGTTGAAGGTGGGATCGTCACTTCCTTCATAGAAAACATACCTTTACTGGCGAGCACAGATGCCTCATTGGTCGAAGTGTTCCCTCAAGGCGCTTTCGCTTTGCATGGGAATTCGAAACTCTTTGCAGCACCGGGGATCGCACTGGCATTTTACTTTACAGCTAAAAAGGAAAACCGTAAAAAAGTGGCTGCATTAGTTATACCTGCAACCTTGACAGCTGTTTTAGCCGGGATCACGGAACCACTGGAATTCACCTTCTTATTCGTGGCACCTGTGCTGTTCCTGGTACATGCGTTACTGGCCGCAACAATGTCGACGGTCATGTATTCATTTGGCGTCGTCGGTGACATGGGTGGCGGACTGATCGAAATAGCATCCAAGAACTGGATCCCGCTATTCAGTAATCATGCCGGGACGTACATTGCCCAAATCATCATAGGTCTTGCCTTTACAGGGATTTATTTTATGGTGTTCCGCTATCTGATAGTTAAGTTCGACTATATGACACCTGGACGTTCAGAAGTAGAGGGAGCAAAATTATACGGTAAAGCGGACTATCGCGAGAAACAGGCTAACGGCAAGAAAAAAACAGCCACAGATAGGTACGCTGACCAGGCGCTCGCATTCATCGATGCGTTAGGCGGAGCAGACAATATTGATACCGTTAATAATTGTGCTACGCGACTGCGGGTCAAAGTGATAGATGCGGGCAAAGTAAAAGATGACTCGGCTTTCAATGCCGGCGGCGCGATGGGCATAGTCAGAAGTAAAAATGCCTTCCAAGTGATCGTGGGTCTGTCTGTACCGCAAGTGAGAGAAGCTGTAGAAATTCAAATCGGAAAATAAAGTAATTCAATAGAGATTAAGGAGATGGAATTGATGAAAAAACATTCAATCGTTATAGCAGGTGGAGGCAGCACGTTTACACCAGGGATAGTACTGATGCTCCTGGAAAATTTAGATCGGTTACCGATAAGACAAATCAAATTTTACGACAACGACAAAGAAAGACAGGACATTGTCGCTGATGCGTGTGAGATCATCATGAAAGAGAAAGCACCGGAGATCACCTTTGTTAAAACAACGGATCCGAAAGAGGCATTCACAGATGTCGATTTTGTCATGGCTCACATTCGCGTAGGCAAATATAAGATGCGTGAAATGGATGAGAAGATCCCTTTGAAATATGATGTCGTCGGTCAGGAGACTTGCGGACCGGGAGGGATATCTTACGGTATGAGATCGATAGGAGGGGTGCTGGAAATAGTCGATTATATGGAGAAATATTCTCCGGATGCATGGATGCTGAATTACTCAAATCCTGCTGCCATTGTCGCAGAAGCCACACGAAAACTGCGTCCGAAAGCAAAAGTTTTAAATATTTGTGATATGCCTATTGCAATTGAAAATCTGATGGTGAAAATTTTAGGCTTGAAGAGTCGCAAAGATATGACGGTCAGGTATTATGGTCTGAATCATTTCGGCTGGTGGACATCTATCCTTGATAAGGAAGGCAAAGATTTGATGCCTGAACTGAAGGCGCATGTAAAAGAACACGGCTATTCAGTGAATTTCGATGAAGCAGGTCAGCATGTGGACAACAGCTGGCGCGATACGTTCAAAAAGGTGAAAGATGTCTATGCACTGGATCCGGACACGCTACCTAACACGTATTTGAAATATTATTTCTACCCTCAAGACGAAGTCAAAAAAGCCGATCCCGAGTATACCCGTGCAAATGAAGTGATGGACGGCAGGGAAAAACATGTATTTGGGGAATGTAAGAAAATAGCTGCCAACCAGTCTACTGAAGGTTCGACGCTCGAGATAGATGAACACGCTTCGTATATCGTTGATTTAGCAAGGGCGATCGCCTACAATACCGGCGAACGCATGCTGCTGATCGTTGAAAACAAAGGGGCGATCGCTAACTTTGATGAAACAGCGATGGTGGAAGTGCCGTGTATTGTTGGATCTAATGGTCCTGAACCGATCACTCAAGGAGAAATCCCACGTTTCCAAAAAGGTCTGATGGAACAGCAAGTAGCTGTTGAGAAACTTGTGGTTGAAGCTTGGGAAGAAGGTTCACGCCAGAAATTGTGGCAGGCACTTACGTTGTCACGCACTGTGCCTAACGGGCATGTAGCCAAAGAACTGATGGAGGAACTGATTGCAGCAAACAAAACGTACTGGCCTGAAATGGAATAAAGCATTAAACTTAAAAAACTGTGCATTCGATTATTGAATGCACAGTTTTTTTTCGCGTGAGGACGAGCGACTAATATGATAAGATAAACGATATAAGAGAGTAGGGATATCATGCTGCATGAATTGATCAACAAACATGGGGATAAACTATCTGAAAATGATTATTATATTTTGAATTATATACAAAAACATACAGACGAAGTGACCGATATGACGATTGTTGCCCTGAGCAAGGTCTGCAATATGTCCAAGTCGTCTATTCTGCGTCTGACCAAAAAGTTGGGTTTTTCCGGCTATAGTGAATTTAAATACTATCTAAAGGAAGAAGCAAGCCAGCAGATCATGAGTAGTGACGTGTTTGAGTTGAGTATGTCCGATATTCAGACAACGATGAACTTGTTCAAGAAAATTGACAAAAAGGCTATTTATGGGCTTATTGATAAAACAGACACCATTTACGCTTATGGGACAGGTTGGGGACAGCAGAATGCTCTGCAAGAATTAAAAAGATACCTGCTATCAATGAACAAACGCGTCTTTCTTATCCCGTCCAAAAAAGAACTCCAGGTTTCGATCAATCATATGCAACCAGCTGACTTAGTGATCTTCACCTCCCTGAGTGGAGATATCGAAGAGATCCTAACAGATTTAAAAGCCATTCACTATAATGGGACATCGACCATATCCATAACCAGCTTTAAAAATAATCATTTGGCAAAACTAACGACGCAGCAATTGTAT
Organism: Alkalibacterium sp.; assembly: GCF_046484155.1. Lineage (GTDB taxonomy): Bacteria > Bacillota > Bacilli > Lactobacillales > Carnobacteriaceae_A > Alkalibacterium. Next base: position 9,464 of record NZ_JAWOBT010000021.1, on the reverse strand, counting down.
TTTCAATCTACTGATTTTGGGTACGCATTTAATGTCGAGCACAAATCATTCATCGGATTGCAGCTCATTGTTGATCACCTGGTCCGAGGCTATCTGACCTATCAAAATGACAAAGAAAATCAGAGCGGCAACTGAATAAAGAGATTTAGAATAACTGACTTGTATATTATCTATTTAGAATAATCCTGTTGGTAATATGAGTTATTATTGTAAAAACTTTATTTTATAGAATGGGTTTTTCATTTGAAGATAACTATGAAAATAGCTTTCATGGTATGATAAAAAAAGAAATTTTTAGTTGAGTGCTAGATTCTGTTGCCGCAGACCTAGTGCTCTTTTTCATCATAAGGGATTTTATCAGACAATACTTTATAAATAGTCTGCAAAAACTTATGATAACAGTCCACCACAAACTTGATTTTTGAACCTCTACTTGAATCACAATAGTAAAAGATACTAAACGTAAAATCTTTTGTTCTCCCTGCCATACCTCCGCTAGAAATGAGTGCGGTTTTTAATTGCTTGTTTCCTCCAATTGTTCGAGAAGATTTCTTTTTCCCTAAACTTTCGTATAACCTAGGAGAGATTGCTGCCCCTGAAGCAAGATGGCCAGCTGTTTTGAAGGCCTCAATATTCGGACCAATTTCAGGTAATATAACAGCTGAAGCATGATCTCTAATGCTGTGCATACAGTCTTTGACTAACTTATTCATAAACACTTTTCGGTTTATGAATAATTGAAACAGTGCTTATCCCGTTTTGGGAAAAATTCTGACAATTAACCTTTCAGCTTGATATCAGAACGTTGAAAAATATTATACAACTCTTTTTTGCCTGTGTCCGTTTTTGCGTGTAGGGCTGCAGACGGCATTTCATCAGAAGCAGTTCCATCACTTCAGTTGCGAGAATGTAATACGTTTGAATAAGTCCTCAACAAACAAGTTGCGCGATCCACAGACAATAAAAAAACTATTCTATCTTGGTTTAGATTAAGGAGTAATCATAAAGTTTTTAGTTTCATATGAATTCTGGAAATATTAGGATTGACTAATCTGTTTAATTGTATATAATGAGTATGTACAATAGTTACAATGAGGAGGCAATATGAATATACTTCTTTCTAGAACAACAAATAAGCCCATATATGAACAAATCAAAATTCAAATAAAGCAGAGCATTCTTAGAGGTGAAATGGTTGAGGGAGAATCCCTGCCTTCTATGAGAGAGTTGGCTAAAAATTTGGAGGTCAGCGTTATTACGACAAAACGTGCATATGTAGATCTTGAAGCTGAGGGGTATGTCACCTCGTTTGTTGGAAAAGGAACATTTGTAGCAAAACAAAACGTGGCGCTTTTAAAAGAAAGTAAAGTGATACAAATAGAAGAAAAACTTTCGATAATTGTAAGAGATTCCAAAATGATTGATTTATCACTTGATGATCTGCAGTTACTTGTGGAGAAAAAATATAAGGAGGAACTCGAATGAATTTAGATGCCATCGTCTTGAAAGATGTTGATAAAAGATTCGAAGAGTTTTCGTTAAATGGGTTGAGTTTCAACGTGAAAAAAGGATACATAACTGGTTTAATAGGCCCCAATGGTTCGGGAAAAACAACGACGATCAGACTGATTATGGATTTACTGAAAGCCGATAAAGGATCGATAGAAATTTTTGGTGAAGAGCTGGAAGGAAATGAAGAAAAAATAAAAGAACGAATCGGTTTTGTTTATCCGGAAAATAGTCTTTATAGTCACTTGTCAGTTAAGCAAACGGGTCGACTGGTTTCAGCATTTTATAAAGAGTGGGATGAGACACTCTTTTCATATTATATCAATCTATTTGAGCTGCCTCTGAAAACGAAAGTCAGTCAATTATCGACAGGGATGAAAATGAAGCTATCATTGTCTATTGCACTTTCTCATCATGCTGATTTAATACTATTGGATGAGCCAACATCTGGCTTGGATCCAATCGTAAGAAGCGAAATGCTGGATATTCTTTATGAGATTATTCAAGACGAGGAAAAAACGGTTCTTTTTTCAACGCATATCATTACTGATTTAGAAAAGGTCGCTGACTATATCGTATTTTTAAACAAAGGACAGCTAGTCTATAGTCAATCAAAAGAAGCCATGATGGATCAGTTTAAACTTGTAAAAGGGCCATCCGGATTGCTGGATATAGAACTGAAAAAGCTGTTCGTTTACTTAAAAGAAAGTGATACTGGATTTCAGGGATTATCCAAGGAGCACCAAACATTTAAAGAACTGTTTGGGAATAAGATACTTGTTGAACCTGCCTCATTAGAGGAAATTATGGTTTATACAGTGAAAGGAGATTCCGATGCAAGCATTGATAAAAAAAGAGTACTTAGTAAATAAAGGATCTATAATAGTTGATCTCATAATATTAATTATATCCCCTGTGTTACTGTTTTTTAGTCCAAATGGGCTGATTCTTGGCATAATACTCAGTTGTTATCAACCTATTTCGAATGAAGCGAATGAGAAAGGGAATGATACTGATATATTTATGAATAGCTTGCCAGTTACTCGGGAAAAAATCGTTTTTAGTAAGTATCTGTTCTCTCTAATGACTGGAGCATTCTACCTTAGTATAGTGTTTTTAATGAGCACCTTTATTCCGTATCACGAAGTTATTACGATAAAAGAGTTAATGGCAGGAATAGCTGTTGTATCCATTTATTTATCCGTTTATTACCCCCTTAAATATTTAGTCGGGCAAGGATTCTTTGTTATCAGTTCCTTGGGATTTTGGGTCATTCTAGCAGCTTTAGGCTATTCAATCTATAATCAGGGAGAAAGTTTTGATTATTGGGGTATGTACAACTCATACACGACATATACTAGGTTACAGGTCGGTATCCTATCGATCATCATTTCATTTGCTGTTTTAACTGTATCATTCAGATACTCGAGTAGAGTATATAAAAAGAAAGATTTTTAAGAGAAAGTATTAATTAGTATTTCATCGATCCTTAAGAGTTAGATTTCATTCTGATCTTAAGGGTTTTTTTTTTGAAAATTTTTCAAGTTATATAAAATAGACTATTGACTTTAAAAACACTAAGGCATAATTTTTATGTAAACGAGTATAGTGGATGGTTTTAAATCAGAAGATATTGACGCAATGTATGAGAAAGCCTTGGAACTGTTTGGTACAATCGATATTACTGAAAACAATGCGGAAATCATGGATGGTATGGAACCAGTCGGAGCTATTACAGATGAACGCTGGGATAAAATATTTGAAGTCAACACGAAAGGCGTTAAGTGTTCCATGCGTAAAGCTGTAAATTATTGGTTAGAGAACGACCAAAAAGGATTATCATTAACACGATCTCTACAGGAGTATCGAACCGGGCGCATGCCGGCGCGGTATTAAATCGAAAATCGGCATTTATGTATGCTGAAAAAGCATATGAAGCAACGGTATCGCACCGGGTATTGGGGAAACAAATATTGGTACTTCCATGACGAACATGAGTGATTACGGTTTGAGCCGCGCAGGTCTGACGCATGGTCTCAGCCCGCGTTCCACAAATCCAGATGAAATCGGACACGTGGCTGTCTACTTAGCCTCAGAAGATTCAATTTTTGTCAACGAAACGGTTATTGTGGCAGTCGGTGGCTGGATAGCAGGATTTTAATAACTGATTTCAAATGACCAAGACTACTTGACACGGACGAGTCGGGCAGTCTTTTTGTTATCCAACAGTTTCCCATTAGCAAAAGGAGATCGCTTTCATATATAATGGTAGTAATAAATATACATAAGCTGAAGGTGGGAGTGAAAAGTGATGATAAAAAGAGGCATTGGGTTTTTAGTTCTTTTCTTTTTGGTGTTAACAGGGTGTTCCAGTGGCGATGATGACATGTCTGAATCGACCGAATCGGATCCCGGGGCAGGATACATGGAAGACGCCGCGCTTGAAGATGAGGCTATTGATCGAGAAGTCACCGAGGGTCAGGGCCAGCAGCTGATCGGTGAAAAAGTGATCCGCCGGGTCCAGCTCGAGTATGAGACGCTGGATTTTCAAGAAACAACTTCTTATGTTTTAGACACGGTGAGTTCTTATGATGGTTACATTGAATATTCCAATGAATCAAGCTATTCACCTTCTGGCATCGCCCCGAGAGATCAGTCGCGTCAGTATCGACGGGTAGACTATCTTTTTAGGATCCCTACGTCTTCCTTAGATTCTTTTCTCGATGATCTAGATGGCATGGATGCCTATAAATTAAGCGAAAATGTCGGTTCAGAAGATGTGACGCAAGCCTATCGGGATACGGAGTCCCGCATCCGGGTACTGGAGAACAAGGAAGCGCGCTTGAATGAATTGCTCGAACAGGCTGAAACGATCGAAGACATCCTGCAGATCGAAAACAGCTTGAGTGAGACCATCGCGGAACGCGAATCTCTTCAATCACAATTGGAAACGTTTGACGACTTGATCGACTACACGGAAGTGCGTTTGAGCGTCACTGAACGTCCACGCATCGCCAATGCCCGGGGAGAAGGCTTGTCCTTCCTGGCACGTATCCGCGAAGCGCTGGTTGACTCCTTCTATGCCTTTTACTATTTTGTTCAAGATGCATTTATCTGGTTTATCTATGCGGTGCCATTTATACTCGTTATAGGAGTGCTCGTTGGCATAGGATTCTATATGAAGAAAAAACTATTCAAAAAGAGAAAGTAGTGAATAAAGTGAGAATTGAACACATTGGTTTATGGACCATCGATCTGGAAAGAATGAAAGAATTTTACGAAACCTATTTTTCTGCCAGCAGTGGCGAGCTTTACCACAATCCGAAGAAAGGGTTCCATTCATACTTTCTGACTTTTGATTCAGGCAGTCGGCTGGAACTTATGCACAGAGAGGATATAAAAAGGCCAAATGTAGAAAGTTACGGTTATGCACACCTGGCTGTGGACGTTGGGGACAAGCAAGCTGTGGATAACCTTGTGGATAAGTTGAAAGCGGACGGATATACTTTACTAAATGGACCACGAACGACTGGAGACGGCTATTACGAAGCGGTGATCGAAGATCCTGAAGGCAATTTGATTGAACTCACAACCGATTAGGCAGATCCAAATAAAATAAGGAGGCAGTTATGGGATTATTGATAGATGGAAAATGGCATGACCAGTGGTACGACACGGAGAAAAATGACGGACGCTTCATCCGAGAAGAATCGCAGTTCAGAAACTGGGTGACCAAGGACGGAAGTGCAGGTCCGACAGGTGACAGCGGGTTTAAAGCTGAACCGGGACGCTATCACTTATATATTTCAAATGCATGTCCGTGGGCAAACCGGACGATGATCATGCTCAAGTTAAAAGGTCTGGAAGATATCATTTCTGTTTCCGTGGTCAATCCTTTGATGGCGGAACACGGGTGGACGTTTGAGAAGGATGAAGGCGTTGTCCCGGATTCGGTGAGCAATGTGGATTACTTGTACGATGTGTATACACGTGCTGAGCCCGACTACAGCGGCCGCGTCACAGTCCCGGTTTTGTATGATCTGAAACAGAATAAAATCGTCAACAATGAATCGTCTGAGATCATGCGCATGCTAAACACCGCCTTCGATGACGTCGGGGCTATAAAAGGCGACTATTACCCGGAAGATTTAAGAGCGGATATCGATGAGGTCAATGGTCTGGTCTATAATGCCATCAATAATGGGGTCTACAAAGCCGGCTTTGCGACCAAGCAAGCCGTCTACGAAGAAGAAGTGAAGAAACTGTTTGAAGCCTTGGATGAAATGGAAGAGCGGTTAGAAAAACACCCTTATCTCGTCGGACACCACATTACCGAAGCAGACTGGCGCTTGTTTACAACGCTGATCCGCTTTGACAGTGTCTATCACGGGCATTTCAAATGCAATATCAAGCGCATCACCGATTATCCAAATCTATGGCGCTACACGAAGGAATTATACAATTGGCCGGGTATTTCTGACACCATCAATTTCCGTCACATCAAAGAACATTATTACCGCAGTCACAAAACCATCAACCCGACCGGCATCGTGCCCGCTGGACCGGAATTGGATTTCAGCATGGATTAGGACTTGAAACTAAAACAAGGATAGCACTCTACCACAACGAGTAGTCGAGGCTGTCCTTGTTTGTTTTTTGCTTGAAATAGTGTAAACTGTAGAGACGTAAAATTTAAAGGATTGAGAAAAAACGTGAATACAGATAAAGAAAAAGTGAAAGTGTTGAACAAACTCGTCGCCCATTACAGGATCCAGAATTGGTGGTCGGATGAGAACCGCATCAAAGACTGGGTATCGATGATCCTGATCCAGCAGACGACACAGGAGAATGTCGAAAAAGCCTTGGCACAGCTTGATCCGTATTTAACTGTGGATCAATTGCATGAGATGGAAGATGAGAAGCTCCAGTCGCTGATCCGACCGGCAGGGTTCTACAAGCAGAAAAGTGCCTATATCAAAGAACTCATGACATGGTTTGTCAGTCATGGAGAAGATTTTGAAAAGTTTGAGCCGTATTCTAATGAGACGCTGCGCAAAGAATTGCTGACTATCAAAGGTGTCGGCCCGGAAACGGCGGATGCGATGCTGCTCTATATTTTTAACCGCAATGTGTTTATCGGGGACCAGTATGCGATCCGGCTGTTCAAGCGGCTAGGCTTTGGCGAGTTCAAAAACTTAGGTCATATGCGCCAGGAGTTCAATCACTTGACTGAACGTGTCCCGGTCGAGTTATGTAAAGAATGGCATGCGGCCATCGATGAGCATGGGAAAGTGTTTCGTAAAAATAAAGATGTGGATGAATCCTGGCTACTGTCCTGATCTGCACGCAATAACAACTTGATCGAATAGATAAAAGGAAAACTGCCGTGATCTCATGGCAGTTTTCCTTTTATCTTTCTATGTAGAGAAAAATGCTCGTCTCGAGACGAGCATCCGCTCATTCAGCTTGTTTCAGTCAACCTGGTCGAATTGCAGGGTGCTTTCTTCTCTTTCGATGCCGAAGAGGGTCAACAGTTCCAGCAGGTTACTGATACTGAAGGTGCTCTGAACCGCTGCTGGTTCGACTGGTTTTTTGGAAAAATTGTACCACACGCTGTCGATTCCGGCATTGTTGGCTCCCTGGATATCAGAGGTTAGGCTGTCGCCCACCATGAGGAATTCAGCCTTATTGTCCGTCTTTAAAGTGTCGAAAATATGGGTGAAGAATTGCGGGTCGGGTTTTTCCACTCCTATTTCTTCAGAAATGAAGACCTCTTCAAAAAAGTGGCTCAGATCAGCGCCTGCGAGCCTTTGCCATTGTGTCTTCGCCACACCGTTCGTTCCGGCGTATATATGATACCCGTTTTTCTTCAAGGCCGTCAACAGCTCATGCGCATGATCCATTTTTTTGTACCCCTGCCCAAGATTTTGACGGTAAAGGTCTTCGACACTTTTTCCGTCCACGCTTAATCCGAATTCTTCCAGGAAGAGTGCAAAGCGACTGGAAAAGAGTGTTTCCCGAGAGATGATCCCCTGTTCCAGTTTTTGCCATAAACCGTGGTTGATTTCTTTATACATTGCTATTGTTTCTTCAGTATAAGGAAGGTTATAGGCGTCAATGACCTTTTTCAGGGCTTTTTCTTCTGTATCACGGAAGTCCAGTACCGTGTTATCTAAATCGAAAATTATTTTCTTATATTTCATGCTCGCTTCCTTCCTCCTTTAGTGTGATTGTTAAGTATTGGCTTGAATCATTTTTCTTCAATAAATCTATTTTATCGGTGTACCGGCTGGATTACAAATGTTTTTGTCTTTTTTTGATGGATCTCGCTTAAACAACGGCTTGTTTCGTGCAAAGTTTCATCTGAAAGGGAAGGCTCGAGGCTATCGTATTTCTGTCCAATAAACTACTTTTGTCATATACTATAACTAATCTTGATTTGAAAGAAGGGTATCTAAAAAAAAAGCAGTAAGAGAGGAGATTGTCATGCGTTATACGATTACTGGAGCGACGGGGCAACTAGGTGCTGAAGTGATGCAGGTCGCCATAGAAAAACTGCCTATAGAAGAATTGCGCATATCTATCCGCGATATCGAGAAAGCTGCTAAGTATAAGGAGATGGGAGTGGAAGTGAAAAAAGCCGATTACCGCGATAAGGCAGAACTCGTCCATGCCTGGCAGGAGACGGATGTCCTGGTCTACATTCCCAGCATCGTCCATCCGAGCTATGAACGGCTGCCGGAGATCGAAAACGTCGTTCTGGCCGCCGAGGAGGCCAAGGTCAAACACCTCATCTTTGTGAGTTTCTATGCGGATCAGGAAAACAACCCGTTCCAAATGAGCCCCTTTTACGGCTATGCCAGCAGACGTCTGGCCTGTTCGTCTCTTTCTTATACGATCATGAAAAATGCGATGTATGCCGACCCGCTGATCAGTTACCTCCCGGAACTCATTGAATCTGGGAATGTCGTCTATCCTGTGCCGCATGAAAAGATCAGCTTCATTTCCCGAGCGGATAGCGCCAAAGCGATCGTGGCGGTGGCAGCGGACGCTTCCCTTCAGAATCAGACGTATACACTGACACAGGACCGTTCTTACACGATGACGGAGCTGGCAGACACACTCAGCGACGTTGCTGACGAAAAGATCGGTTTTTCCCCGATGTCTCTAGTGGCGTTTGCCCAGACTTACGATGAACCGAAAGGCTTTGGTGTTCTACTGGCTTCCATGTACGAAGCAGCCAACCGGGGCCTGCTGGATATCGTTACGGGGGATTTTCGCAGGATCACGGGACGGGAAGCAGAATCACTGGCCAGTTACCTTAAACGGCACTACCCGACAGATTAAAATGAATACTGGGATCGAACAAACAGGACGGAATGAGAATTCCGTCCTGTTTGTTGTGTGAATGTGACACCAGGATCCTATTGATTGCTGGATCGGGATGACAAGGAACGCATGCCTTCGCGAGTTTGGAACCGAGATGAAGAGCACAAAATGCAGGGATCAATGAAATGAAAAAGAAAGAAGCCCCGGGCTTCTTTCTTCGGCTGGATATTAAAGTGACCGATTTGGTCCGTTGTCCAAAGGCGTTTCGTCCGGGGTCTTCAAATCATCGGAATAGCCGGTTTTCGTGTTGGAACGGTCATTGGAGGGATCTGCCTCGCTGCTTCTCAAATCTTCCAGCAGTTCTGTATCCTCAGTGACTGATTCGCCGTCAGCAGCTAAAAGTGAATCGTCATAAGGATCAGGACTGTCAGCACTTAAAGGACCGATGTCAGGAGATTTTTTTTCGGTGACCTGGAGAACAAAACGCCCTTCGTTTACATCTTCGACATGTTTTCCCAGGCTCTGCTTTTCCTGGCTGGTTAAATCGGATAACTTTTAACCGTGATAGCGACTGCTTTTAACTGTTCTTCCTGATGTGTCCGGTTACTGATCAGCGTGATCGAATC
>NZ_JAWOBT010000003.1:0-3357 GCF_046484155.1 Alkalibacterium sp. | reverse complement strand
AAAAAGAACCGGTTTACGATGCGTTCGTGATCGGGTTGAATACGGACCGTGAAGTCTTGTACGAACGCATCAACAAGCGGGTCGGTCTCATGCTTGATCAGGGCTTGCTCGAAGAAGTGAAGGGGCTCTATGCAAATTTCCCCGGCGATGTGCAGAGTAAAAAAGGCATCGGCTACAAAGAATTCAGTCCTTATCTAGAGGGGCGAGAGTCACTGGAAGAAGTGGTGCAGCAAGTGAAACAGCATTCAAGGAACTATGCGAAACGCCAACTCACATGGTTCAGAAACCGATTCACGGTGGACATGTGGAGCGATCTGGTCGCAGATCCAACTAATATCGAAGCAGTAAAACAAAACGTAAATACTTTTATAGAGGGTGATTAAGTGGCTAAGGAAAAAGAATATGAAAAAGTGATCATTGTCGGTATCGAGGGACAGCGCGAAGAGGAAGCCTTTATTTATTCGTTCGACGAACTCGAACAACTGGTTGAAAATGCCGGAGGTAAAGTGGTCGCCAGACTGTCACAAAAACGCGAACGCCCAGATCACAAGACATTTATTGGCAAAGGGAAGATCAGTGACCTCAAGAGTCTAGTTGATGAACTGGATGTTCAAACGGTGGTGTTCAACCATGAACTATCTCCGAGTCACATGCGTAACATTCAGGAAGTAATCGATGCGAAAGTCATTGACCGCATTCAAGTGATCCTGGATATCTTTGCCTTGCGTGCCAAAAGTAAAGAAGGCCAGCTCCAGGTGGAATTGGCTCAGTTATCATATATCTTACCAAGACTAGCCGGTCAAGGTGTCAACATGTCACGACTGGGTGCCGGGATCGGGACCCGTGGACCAGGTGAAACGAAACTGGAGACCGATCGCCGTCACATTCAAAGTCAGATGTCAGATATCAAAAGTGAGCTCAAGAAAATTTCAGCTCATCGAAAACGCAGCCGCGAACAGCGCAAGGAGAGCAATGTCTTCCAAATCGGTTTGATCGGGTACACGAACGCCGGGAAATCGACGCTGTTAAACAAGCTGACTGAAGCAGATACCTATGAAAAAGATCAGCTGTTTGCGACCCTGGATCCACTGACACGGAAATTCGAACTGCCGTCTGGGATGCAGGTGACCATCACGGATACGGTTGGTTTTATTCAAGACCTGCCGACCCAACTGATCGAAGCGTTCAAGTCGACCCTGGAAGAGTCGATGGATGTTGACTTGCTCCTGCACGTGATCGATGCCTCGGCGGAAAATTTAAAAGCACAGGAAGAAACCGTCCTGTCCTTACTCCAAGAGCTGGGAATGGATGAGATCCCAACGTTACATGTTTACAATAAAAAAGATTTGGTGGAGGGATCCGTCAAGTCAACGCTTTATCCGAATATTATCGTTTCGGCGTTAGACAGTGACGATATGGAAGCATTGAAAGAACGAGTGGAAACGGAAATGAAAAAAATCATGAAACCGTACCGCCTGGAAATAGAGAGTCACCGTGGCGATCTGCTCGTCGAACTGAGACAACATACACTCCTGCAGCGTCAGCTGTATGACGATGAGAAACAAGTCTATTTTGTGGAAGGCTATGCCAAACCTGAGTCGAAATGGGTCAATCAGTAATAGAAACAGCAAGGCAACGAATGCGTTTTTTGTGAAACATGAAAGTATACGGGCACTAAAACTAAAAAGACACTTGCAAGGATGAACTATACCTACAAGTGCCTTTTTAATTTTGAGCGATTTGCTTATCGATAACTTCGATCAACTTGGTGTTGAACTGTTTCTGACAAGTATCGATCTTTTTTAGGAGAAATCAGAGCTTACATATGGTATGATTTTACTCTTGATGGAAATTCCTATGAAGTTTATAATAAGAAGATTAGGTCATAAATAGTTGGATCACGCTCTCGACGGTGGCTTTATCCGTGAAACTTGAGAGAAATTTCGAGCACTTACGTTTCAATGTGGGTGCCGTCATTTCGGGTATCAGTTTAGGAGCTGTTTTCCATTGTTCTTTCAATAAAGGGAACTAGTGGTGTAACTAATTTGTTCATTTATAAATCAAGAAAACCAAAAATTCAGAGATGGAGTGAATAGAAATTGAAAAAAAGTGAGGAAGCGCTGTATAATGCGCCGAGTGAAATCAAGGATATTGAAATAATCAATACGTTCGAACTGGAAGACAAAGCCAGAGAAGTCATGCCTCACGGCGGATTTGAGTACATCTCGGGCGGGTCCGGCGACGAGTATACGTTAAGACAAAATGTGGAAGCCTTCAATAACAAGGGGATCTTACCGCGAGTGTTAGCGGACGTCGAAAAACCGGAAACTAAAACGACGATTCTCGGACATGAGATTGCGGCCCCCTTCATTATGGCACCTATTGCTGCACATGGATTGGCGCATCAGACAAAAGAGGCCGGCACTGCTCGAGGCGTATCAGAATTCGGAACGATCATGTCTATCAGTGCTTATTCAGGGGCTTCTTTTGAGGAAATCGAAGCAGGTCTCAGAGGAGCGCCTAGGTGGTTCCAGATTTACATGAGTAAAGATGATGAAACAAATAAAGCGATCATTAACGAAGCAAAAGCAGACGGTGCGACTGCCATCATTCTGACAGCAGACGCCACTTTGGCTGGTAACCGTGAAAAAGATATCCGCAACAAATTCGTTTACCCCTTCGGTATGCCGATCGTATCCCGTTATTTAACAGGAACTGGCGAAAAAATGTCTCTCAATAACATTTACGCTCAATCCAAGCAGAAAATCAGTCCTGAAGATGTCAAGTTTCTTGCCGAGTACTCTGAGCTGCCTGTTTTTGTAAAAGGTATCCAGTCACCGGAAGATGCTGTTTTGGCCATCGGAGCAGGGGCAGCAGGCGTTTGGGTTTCCAATCACGGTGGACGTCAGCTCGATGGTGCGCCAGGTTCATTCGATACGCTTGAAAGTATCGCCAAAGCTGTTCAGGGACGCGTGCCGATCGTCTTTGATTCAGGGATCCGACGGGGAGAGCACGTCTTTAAAGCACTGGCATCTGGTGCGGATGTTGTGGCTATCGGCCGCCCGGCGCTATACGGATTGGCTCTTGGAGGTTGGAAAGGTGTCAAGAGTGTCTTTGACTATTTCGAAAGCGATCTGAAACGTGTCATGCAGCTGGCAGGCACTCAGACCGTGGAAGATATAAAAAATACCAATCTCTTTAAAAAATAAATAAAAAAAGGTCTCAGCTTAATTCATAGCTGAGGCCTTTTTAGTGACTGCTTTACGAAAGTTAATGGTTGAGTTGCCGATACACAAACCGAATCGGTCTGAGGTAACGCCGATTGGATTTATGGGGTTCGGATATGGCTTGAAGCGC
>NZ_JAWOBT010000050.1:0-3274 GCF_046484155.1 Alkalibacterium sp. | reverse complement strand
CACAGTTAGGGTTTGGACAAAAACGGAGAACTATTGGGATGTTCATTTCGATTTAATGGAAGAAGTTAAAACGACCTTCGATCAAGAAAATATATCCATCCCATATCCGCAAATGGATATCCATAATATTAAATAATAATTTTTTTACCGATTAAATTAGTCATTAAAACACGACCTATTCAATGGTCGTGTTTTTTTGTCTTTGTAATTTTCTGATCAAGGCATTCATTAAGTGATCTCGACCCGTTATTTTTTGATTTCACCAGCAAATCTATTAAAATATGTTTGTAAGTTAATAAAAAGATAGCTCAGATTTGTTTGATCTTTGGGAGTCTCTATATAAATAAACTTAGAGTGTATTTTTAAATCTAAAAACAACACAGTGTAAAATGAATTGTTTGAGAGAGCGTAGCGAGTCACCGATTTTCAACGATCTCATTTTACATAAATTTTACATTAATACAATTTCTCTTTAACACAGTTCACGTATACAGGAAAAGTGATAGATGTAATACACAACTGTTTAAATGCTGTTTTTAATCAGTGACAGAAAGCAGATCGACAGGGATTTAAAAGCTACATATAAATTATCGCTGGCAAAAATGGATATGGAGGGATTTAGTTGGTTAAGTCAAGAAACTATAGTACGTGGGTGCTCAGCCTGTTGGTAGCTACAACTTTATCGGCATGTGGGTCAAATGATACAGGTGATGACAGTAACTCAGAAGAGTATTCAGAACTTGTCGTGGGATTCGTTCCTTCGTCAGATGCGGAAAACATTGCTGATAACGCTCAACCGTTAGCTGATTATTTAGAAGAAGCCTTAGACATGCCGGTTACTGCTCAAGTAACCACAGATTATGTCGGACTTGTTGAAGCGATGCGTACCGGCCAGACGCATATTGGGTTTTTGCCTGCTTTTGGTTACGTACAGGCAGCAGAACGTGGTGATGTTGAAGTTGTGGCGAAATCGATTCGTTTCGGTTCTGGATCATACAAAGCACAGTATAATGTCCCTGCAGATTCAGATATAGAAGATTTCGATGATTTAGTAGAATCGGAAGGACTTGTCTGGGCTTTCCCGGGTTATTCGTCCACCTCAGGGTATTTATTTCCGGGTGTCGAGTTTTTGAATGCCGGCATTGAAGATTTAGAAGATAAATTCCAGCACTTAGAAGTTCAAGGACATGATAATGCGTTACTTCAATTACTGGATGGTAATGCAGACTTCGCGACAACGTTTGATGACGCACGCGACAGCTTATCTGATGAAATTCCAGATATAGAAGACCAGATTCGGGTGATCGGATATACCGACCCTATTCCGAATGACACCGTTACTTTGTACGGCGGTATGCCTGAAGATTTAAAAGAACGTATTACAGAGGCCTTCTTGTCAATGGAAGAAAATGATGAAGCACTTCAAGCCATGAATGAAATTTATGAATGGGATGGTATTGAACCGGCAGAAGATTCTGAATACGACATCGTTCGTGAAGCTTATGAATCATTTGAAGACTTGATCGACTAAATCTTATTAAATTCAAGAAATAAAGAAAAGGATGAGGGGATTGTTTATCGTTACAGCAAGCTGTTTTTGTAAACGAGGATGCCCCTTTTTTTCATGCGTATTGATATAGATGTTTCAACAGGTGTATACTCGACCTGTACATCATAAAGTATGAAAATTAATTTAAATAATAGATAATTAGTTGAAAGGAATCGGAGGTGACCTGCGTGATAGAATTCAAAAATCTTTCGCTGACATATCCCAATGGACTTGAAGCATTAAAGAATATCAACTTGAAAATTGAAAAAGGCGAATTTGTAGTTATCGTAGGGCTTTCGGGAGCCGGGAAATCGACATTGATTCGCTGTATCAACAGAATGACTAACCCTAGCTCAGGCCAGCTGTTGGTGGATGGAGAAGATGTGACCTATTTAAAAGATAAACGGCTGCGTTCCCTGCGTACTAAAGTCGGTATGATATTCCAGGATTATAACTTAGTGAAGCGTTTATCTGTTTTACGTAATGTGATGGCTGGGCGTCTGGGGCATACTGGGACATTAAAGAGTTTACTCGGGATTTTTCCACAAAAAGACTTGAAATTAGCCATGGATAATTTGGACCGTGTAGGAATTAAAGACAAAGCTTATGTACGTGCCGATCAGTTAAGTGGTGGGCAACAACAACGTGTCAGTATTGCACGAGTAATCACGCAACAGCCCAAGGTGATTTTAGCTGACGAGCCGATAGCATCTCTGGATCCCCCAACCTCTCATATGGTGATGAAAGACTTACGCCGCATATCCATAGAGGATAATTTAACGACAATTGTAAACTTGCACTTTATCGATATGGCGATGGAATATGCGGATCGTATCATAGGCATGCGTGATGGGGAAATTGTCTTTGATGGTCCCGTTTCTGATGTCACAGAGGAAACCTTTGAACAAATATATGATCGTCCCATTCGTGTAGATGACATGCGAGGGGATGTGGCAGATGGCGAATAGACCAGCTCGATCCGATGAAAAGATCCATATCGTTTCGCGTCAGTTTGTAACTAAAACAATCACTGTTTTAACGGTTGTCGTCTTATTGTATTTGGCTGCCTTATACAAAACAGAGGCTGACCCAATCCGTTTGATTATAGGTTTCGGTATTATATGGGACATGGTTTTTATTGACTTACTACCACCAGACTGGAGCTACTTTTCAACTAGCTTTGAGTACTTGGTGGAAACATGGAACATTGCTCTGCTTTCTACAACGTTTGCATCAATCGTAGCCTTACCCTTAACTTTTTTGGCATCGAATAACATCAATAAAAACCCTTTTTATTACCGTCTCGTTCGGACGTTGTTGAACTTTTTAAGAACGATCCCTGATATTATTCTCGCCATTTTAGTGGTTGCCTTTATTGGGATGGGAGCTGTTTCAGGTATCGTGGCGTTAACGATATTCACATCGGGCATTTTGGCGAAAATGTTAAGTGAAACAACCGAGGGCATCGACAAGGGACCGTTGGATGCTATCATGGCGAGTGGTGGGAATAAACTGCAAATCATTCGGTATGGCGTGATACCGCAAATCTTGCCGTACTATGCCTCTTATACCCTATATGTACTTGAGATAAATGTGAAAGTTTCTGTCGTTCTCGGTTTCATTGGGGCCGGGGGGATCGGGCAGTTATTGAATAGGAATATGAAATTCTTCCGTTATGACCGTCTGTCCATGATTTTACTGGTCCTATTTGTCACCATTACGATC
>NZ_JAWOBT010000045.1:0-10022 GCF_046484155.1 Alkalibacterium sp. | reverse complement strand
GAGATGGCGTTTGCGCCCCCGATGATTTTTGGTGCGATATAAATGTTCACTTTGTTTACAATGCCGGCTTCTAAAGCAGCCGCATTCAGTGTGCCGCCACCTTCGAGCAGGATACTGTCTATCCCTTTTTGCCCAAGTAAGACCAGGGCTTTTTTCAGGTCCACTTTTCCATTACGTTCAGGAACGATCATGATCTCGACACCTAACTCTTTCAGTTGTTTTATTTTACTTATTGGCGCTTTTTTTGTCGTGATGATCAGCGTTGGCGCCTCGTCCTGATCCATTAAAATCTTTGATTCAAGCGGGATACGCAGCTGGCTGTCCAGTACGATCCGGGTTGGATCATTGTAACCCGGTACGCGGCAAGTGAGTAAGGGATCGTCTTTCAATACGGTCCCTATCCCCACCATGATACCCGAGAGATAGCCTCTTAACTGATGTGCGTGTTCTCTCGACTGCTCGGATGAGATCCATTTAGAATCCCCTGTCCCTGTCGCGATCTTGCCATCTAAAGACATGGCATATTTCATCAGCACAAAGGGCGTTCTCGTTGTAATGTATTGATTGAATATTTCATTTAATCGATTGCTCTTTTCTTCCAATATCCCTTCAACGACTTCGATACCTGCTTTTCTCAGACGCTCCAGTCCTCTACCGGATACAAGCGGATTCGGATCCGTCGCTGCAACCACTACTTTTTCGAGTTTCTTTTCAATGATCAAATCCGAGCAGGGAGGTGTCTTGCCGTAATGTGAACACGGTTCTAGCGTGACATAAATGGTGGCCCCTTCGACAGATTCCGTGGCCGAACGGATCGCATTGACTTCGGCATGGGCTTCGCCTACCTTTTCATGGTAGCCTTCACCAATAATGCGGCCATCTTTAACGATGACCGCGCCGACCATGGGATTCGGCGACGTAAAGCCTCTGCCTTTTTCAGCTAATTCTAAAGCACGTTCCATATATTTGATATCCATTATAAAATCCTTTCACGGCATTAAAAAAGCCCTCAATCTTTTCAGATTCAGGGCAATACAAAATATATTTTCTGCCACACTTATGAGACACCCCCTATTTCTCGGTAGAGGCGTGCCGCTATATAAAAATGCCCTGGAATAAAAATTCCAGGGCATTCAAAATACAACGTCAGTTTATCTAAACTATCCCCTTGGATAATTCAGACCCATAATTGTGTCATTGATACTGTCTTCTTTCATCCAGACTATACTGTCGGCTTCGGAGTTTAACCGAATCTGCCTTGCGGCTCGTGGGCTTTACCACCGGTAGGGACTTGCACCCTGCCCTGAAGACTATTTAGTTTTGTCAACTCAATAATATAGCGGGGCTGCCTACTTGTCAACATTTTTTATTCAACGTCCGTATTTTTAACGAGAACAGCGACACCCATGCCGCCACCGATACAGAGCGAAGCCAGACCATATTTCGATCCGCGCTGTTTCATGGCATGAATCAGCGTCACTAGAATCCGGTTGCCGCTCGCACCCACGGGATGGCCTAAAGCGATCGCTCCCCCGTTTAGATTCGTGCGTTCGAGCATGTAGTCTTTGCTGACGCCAAAGGCCTCGGTCACTTCTTTCAAGACGCCTAAACTTTGTGAAGCGAACGCTTCGTTCAACTCAAAAATATCGATATCTTCAAAAGCGATATCCGCTTTTTTCATTGCCTGTTTGATCGCCGGTGTCGGACCGAGTCCCATAACAGAAGGATCCACGCCCCCCTGACCAACGGCTACAATTTCAACTAACGGAATTAGGCCGTTGTGCTTCATGTATTCTTCACCCACGACTAAGGTGGCACTGGCGCCATCGTTGATCCCGGATGCGTTTCCGGCTGTCACGGATCCGTCTTTTTTGAAAGCGGGACGCAGGCTGTTCAGTTTGTCTTCCGTCGTTTTACGGTTAGGAAATTCATCCGTGTCGACCACGACTGTTTCACGACGTACAGTCGTTTCAACAGGAACGATCTCATCTTTAAATGAGCCGTTATCTATCGCTTCGATCGCACGCCTTTGAGACATGATCGCAAAAGCATCCTGTTCTTCACGCGTGATACCGTAGCGTTCGACAATGTTTTCAGCGGTTACGCCCATGTGGTACCCTTCAAACGCATCGGTCAAGGCATCATCCAGCATGTGGTCACCCACCTTGTAGCCAGCCATCTTGTGTCCCGAACGCGTGCTGCCGGGAATGAGATAAGGTGCCTGACTCATCGATTCCGTTCCGCCGGCAATAATTGCCTGGTACTCCCCCGATTTGACACCCAGATACGCATTGATGACAGTTTTCAGTCCGCTGCCGCAGACCATGTTAAGAGAATAGGCGGGTACTCCCACTTGAATCCCCGCTTTGATCGACGCTTGACGGGCGACCCCTTGTCCTTGGCCCGCTGGCAGAACGTTTCCAAGCACCACTTCGTCGATGTCTTCATGTCTGATGCCGCTTTGTTCAAGCACACCCTTGATAGCGTAACTGCCTAAGTCTGAGGCAGAAACATCTTTCAAAGCACCTAAAAATGAACCGACCGGCGTGCGTTTTGCGCCTGCGATATATACTTTACTCATCTAATTAATCTCCCCTTCATTTATAACTATTCGTTTAACTCATACTTTTTTCCTTACCTCCTATTTTATAGAAGCCAGTAAGGAAGTAAAGCTAAGCATCGCATCTTTGGGGAAATTTAATCTTTACAGCTCTATCTTTTACTCATCCACTGGAACGACGGCGCCATCCCATGTTTCCAGGATGAAGTCCTGTGTTTCTTCCGAACGTAACACCTCGATAAGTTTGGCAATGCGTTCGTCATTTTCGTCTTCTGAACGAACAGCAACGATATTGGCATACGGTGATGAGGTATTTTCCAAAGCAATCGCGTCATCGACCGGGCTGATACCCTGGTCCACTGCGAAGTTTGAGTTGATGAAGAACACATCGCCTTCGTCCTCGGCATATAGTGTCGGCAGTAAGGCTGCATCGTATTCATATTCGAATTGTAGATCCAAGTCATTTTCAACGATATCATCAAAGGTGGCATCCACCAATTCGACCGAGTCATCGACTTCAATCAGTCCAGCCTCTTCAAGGACACTCAAGACACGCCCGTGATCGGCGACACTGTTACTGGTCAAGATGGTCGCCCCTTCCGGCAAGTCACTCAAGTCATCATAGCGGTTGGAGTAAGCCCCCAGCGGTTCCAAATGAATGCCGCCGGCGTTGACGAAATCATACTCATTTTCTGCCACCTGTCCTTCAAAATAAGGCACATGCTGGAAGTAGTTGGCATCCAGATCTCCATCAGCAAGAGCCAAATTGGGGATGACATAATCATTATAGGTCTCGATCGTTAAATCGATGCCTTCTTCTGCCAGCAGTGGTTTTGCAAATTCTAAAATTTCGGCATGCGGCACATTGGTCGCGCCCACCGTCAATGTCTGTGATTCTTCAGCACTCTCTTCTTCCCCGTTACCACATGCTGCTAATAGTAGTGCACTGCTTAAAATAACTAACCCTTTTAATTTTTTCATCATCTTTCTCCCCTTAATTCTTATTTTTTAATTTAACTGTGATTACCGTTTATCAATTTTGGTGACCCATCTGTCTCCGATAAATTGGATGGTGAACACAATGATCAGAATGATCACGGTCGCAATCAGTGTCACGTTCGGACGACTGCGCTGGAACCCTTCTAAATAAGCCAGGTTCCCTAAACCTCCCGCACCGATCACACCCGCCATCGCAGTGTAGCCCACGAGCGATATGGCTGTGACCGTTATCCCTGCAACGATATTAGGCAGACTTTCCGGGATGTAAACTTTTTTGATGATTTCCCATTTGGTCGAGCCCATCGCTTCGGCGGCCTCGATGACCCCTTTATCCACTTCTCTTAATCCCGATTCGACCAGTCGTCCATAAAACGGTGCGGCTGACAAGATGAGCGCAGGTAAACCCGCGGTCGGTCCTGTCATACTCCCGACTATCGCTTTTGTAAAAGGTATCAGCAAGACGATCAAAATGATAAACGGAATCGAGCGAAACACATTGACTAAAAAGGCGACGACATTATATAAAATGACGGCGAAAACCGACGTACTGTTTCGGGTCTCATACAAGAGTAACCCGAGCAAGATACCTAAGAAAAAAACAGCGATGACCGAAATACTGGTCATGTAAAGCGTTTCTCTCGTTGCGATCCAGACCCGGTCCCAGGCAATCGATTCAAAATCTAAATAGTCTAGAAAGATATTTCCCGTTTGAATTGAATCAGTCAGCATAGTCGATCACCTCCACTTCGATCGGATACGTAGCCAGTAAATTTAAAGCCGCCTGGCGTTCGTCTTTTGTCCCGAGTAACTGGACCACTAACGTCCCCATCGGCACTTCGTGGGTGGACTGGATACTGCCTTGAATGATATTGATGTCGACCCCGGTCTCACGACTGACCTGTGTGATGATCGGTGTGTTCGCGCTCCTGCCTTCAAACATGAGCTGGACGATATCCCCGTCCGGGTAGAGTGCCTGCAGCTCTTTTAACGCTGCTAATGTTTCTTTGCTGTCCATCTCCAGGTCCTGTTTAACAAAGCGCTGTGTCACAGGATGTTTAGGATGCTTGAAGACATCCAGAACCGGTCCTTCTTCTACGATGACGCCTGAATCCATCACGGCGACGCGTTGACAAATCTTTCGGACCACTTCCATCTCATGCGTGATCAGAACAATCGTGACATTCAGTTCCCTATTGATTTTTTCAAGCAGTTCCAGGACTTCATCGGTCGTCTGCGGGTCCAAGGCGCTCGTGGCTTCATCACTGAGCAGCACTTTCGGATCGTTCGCCAATGCTCGGGCAATGCCGACGCGTTGTTTCTCTCCTCCACTCAATTGTGCCGGATACGCGCTTTCCTTTCCTGACAGACCGACTAATTGAATCAATTCTTTCGCTTTTTTTATACGTGTCGCTTTCTCCACCTTGGCGATCTCCAGCGGAAATACCACATTTTCTAAAACCGTTCGGCTCCAGAGCAGATTGAAATGCTGGAAAATCATGCCGATGGATTGACGTTCTTTCCGAATAGCTTTTTTGTTCAATTCGGATAAAACTTTGTCATCTAGCTCTACCGTGCCTTCTGTCGGTGATTCCAAGCCGTTGATCAGACGTAGCAGCGTGCTTTTTCCTGCGCCTGAGTAGCCGACGAATCCAAAAATTTCACCCTTATTGATTGTTAAATCCACTTCTTTGACCGCTTCAAAACGACCGGCCTTGCTTTCATATGTTTTTTTAATTCCCTTTAATGTAATCAATGGTCTCACTCCTTCCAATTATTTCAGACAATAAAAAACGCCCTTCTTGAGTCCACTGACTCAAAAAGGGCGACTAATTTAGTTAAGTTAGCGCGGTTCCACCTTTGTTTGTTGTTTTATCACTAAAACAACCTCTACCAGTACTTAAAAGTCCAAAACGGCTCCTGCATACTGCGGCACTGTACCGGGTGCAACCGGAAATAGCTCATGACATCACTCACTACTTCTGCTCAAAGACCATTTTCCAAATCGATTATCATGCTTCCTTACACCCAACGGAAGCTCTCTGAGATGATACTCTAATCTGTACTTATCTTGTCAACGCTCATTTATTTCTCATTATTTTTTTGTTTTCTTTTAATGATTAGAATTTTAACAGATTACACGATCAGCTGTCAACACTTTTATGGAAATTATTTAGAATGCGTCAATGTTACGATTTGTGTGCCATGAAATTGAGTCGCACGGATTGCCGTTTGTGCCTCAGCCAGGTTCTCATGTGTGATACCGCCACCGGGCAGAATTTCTATCTGCGGCCCGGCTCGTTCGATCAAGGCATTAATGACTTCTTTATGCTGCAGGGCAGAACCGGATGTCCCACCTCTGGTCAGTAGTCGGGTACACCCTGCCTCGATCAACCAGTCTAATGCTTCGGGTTGTTTTTCTTCAGTAATAGCATCAAAAGCCATATGGAAAACACTTTGTCTGGACCCGGCAATGCGGATCAGCGCTTCCGCAAACGGTTTGTCGATATCTCCCTGTTCTGTTAAACAGCCGAAAACAATGCCGTCTGCTCCATTCTTTATCGCCTGCGTAGCTTCTATCAGCATCTGACTCTTTTCGGCCTCGCTGTAAACGAACGATCCGCCGCGTGGTCTGATCATGGAAACGACGTCTACGCCACGCGCATGCGCATACTCAACCGTTTCTATCTGGACAGCTTCTGTCGGTGTCGTTCCGCCTACAGCCAGCTTGTCGCACAGTTCAATACGGTCCACACCTAACTCGATCGCTTCAGGTACATGCGTAAAATTTTCTGCACAGAACTCTTTCTTGATCACAGCGACATATCCTCGCTGCTCTGGCCTCTGACGCCGTACAGGTAACCGAGTACACAGACACCTCCTGAAAAGAGCAAGAACACTGGACTATAGACCGGATTGGAGATGACCCCTCCAAGTAAAATGACGAGCGAGCCGATGACACCTAAAACAGGTGCAACGGTCCCCAAAAAAGTGCTCTTGATGATGCCGGTCTTTTTCAGTCCCATGACTTTAACGTAAAGTAAGATGTATGCCACGTAACTGAAGACGATCGCGATCTCACTGATGTCTCCGCCCGCTAATACATCGAATCTCTGCGTCAGGTAATGGATCATCAGCCAAAAGACGGTGATCAAATAGGCAGATAGGGCTGCATAAGGTGACAGTCCTTCTTTATCACTTATTTGGGCGATTTTCTCACTAAACGGTATCATATTCTTTGATGCCAACGTCTGCGGCAACCGGATGTAGCCAAGCGAGATCCCGTTGACCACGCCTAAGATGGCTATCAATACAAAGGCTAAGAGGATTTTTTCCCCACTTGCGCCAAATATCGAGTAGCCAATTTGACTGATGGCCTGATCCCCTGCCGATAGGATATATTCCGTTCCGACAATGGCGATCATGCCTAAGAAAAAGGCCAGATACACACTGAGTACTATCAGCGGTCCGATCGTCAAGGCGATCGGCATGTTTTTGTGATGATCTTTCACTTCCTGCGTGATGGAAGTCGACACGATCCACCCGTCAAACGAGAAGGCGATCGGTGCCAGTGCGGCCAGGAAGCCCCAGCCAACGGCACTGGATTCTACAGTAACGACACCTTCAGGTAACGCGGGTGTCCCTTGTGTCCAGAATAAACCGATCAATGCGACCCCGATCAAAGGAATCATTTTGACAACGGTTGTGACGTTTTGAAAACGACCACCAAGTTTATACGACAGGTAATTCATTAAGAAGAAGAAGCTTAAATAACTAAATCCCAGTAACGTCTGCAATTCCAGCGTAGGAGTCAAATTCAATAAAGAAACGGTATAAATGCCTGAAACCCAGCTCACGACAGCCGTAATGGTCGGATAATAAACGAACAGTTGAAACCACCCGAAGGCACTTGCAAAACGGGGTGAAACAAATTCTTCATAATAAGAGATGACTCCCCCTCTTTTTTGTGACCGGCTGGCTAATTGAGATAATGTGATACTGCCAAAAATAATACAGAATGCGCCAATCATGAAGACCAAGATACCTAACCAGACACTCCCACCTGTCGCCTGTAGTATATCATCGGATTTGAAAAATATTCCTGAACCGATACTTATTCCGACAATCATCGAAATAGCCGTACTTAATCCATAATGTTGTCTTTTTTCCATCTGGACTCCCTCCTTCAATTTCCTATTAATTTGACGCGTTATTTGTCATTACCCCACTATAGCAAAAAACTAAATCAAAAAGAAGCATGAATCGTCAGAATACTCTAAATAAATAGAGCACCCGATATACCGGATGCTCCAGGCTGCTGATTATCAGCACACGCTCTGCTCAGTGACTCATAGGGCAGCTCTATTCCGCACTTATTCACGTTTTACCCTATCATTCTAGATCAACGTCTTCACGCATCTCTTCTTCTCTAAAGGCTGCCCGTTCTTCTCGTGTTTTTTTCGACACACGCTCTTTTTTTTGCTCAGACAAATATTCCACAACTGACTGAGGTTTTCTTGTATCAAAAGCCTCAATCGGTTCGGGCCCTCTCATCGTTTCACGCTTGATGTATAAGAACCCCTTATTATTGACGTATTCTTTCCAGCGCACTAAGCGGATCATACCTTCAGTGAGTTCGATCGCTGTAATACTGGATGGATAAATCCCGCATCCCGTATTGAAATAAGGAATATTTTTATCTTTAGGAAATTTAAAACGGTGCGTGTGCCCGCAGATCAGCGGTCGCTGGTGTTTAGTGATCCATTTACTGTAATTGCGTTCGATTTTATGACGTCTGGAAACGTTTTTTACCGGACTTGCCGGGTTTTTCATGCCAAAGCGGTGGAAGAACCGCCAGAAGTATTTGATCGAAAGCATGGTGAAGAACCAGAATTGATCATTGGGTGCATCGCCCTGATGACCGTGAATGACGAACAGTTCCTGACTTGTCAAGCGATGTTTTAAAATAATGGCTTCCAGCGGTTCAATGTCTTTCAAGAAATCAAAAAATGTCTCTGTGAATTCATCATAGTTGATGTTTAAATTTTTCTGTACATATTTCGGATTCTTCAGATATATGTCATGGTTGCCGAATATCCGAATGTAGCGGTCATCGTCATAAAAGTTTTTAATCATTGCATACACATCCGGATGGGCATTTTTTATATATTCAAACTCTGAATACTCAAGCAGCTCTTCTCCGTCGCCAATTTCAATAAACGTATACTCATTTGCATAATATTCAGTTAACGCGTGCACAAAAATATTGCGACTTTTCAGGAATTCATCTGAAACGCTACCGTCCCCTCTATGCGCATCACTCATAAATACGATGCGTGAGCAGTCATCGAAATAAACATTCTTTGCTTTTTCATACGCTTCAGTCAAGCGTCGGTCCGTGAACATACTTAACCCTCCTCCAAGCGTTATTCATAGTTTTAGTATACGTTATTTAAGCCCCTGAACGAAAAGGAATGCATCCAACCTTTTCTGATGCTCAGAGGAAAACTATGGTAAAATAGCCTTATAACACGAGGAGTGATCACATGAAGTTCGGCATCCGCAAACTCAGTCTGAAGAGATCGCTTAAAGCACGGACCACTGGCAAATGGAAACGCCAAGTCAAAAGACAAAGCAGTCCCTTCTACGAAAAAAAAGGGATGGGCTACATCCGAGATCCTAAAAAAGCACTTTACAATAAAGTCTATAATAAGACGACAGTCGGCCTTAACCCGCTATCGGGCATTGATAACTCTTCGTCATCAAAAAAAAGACCGGCCAGCCGGTCTTCTGACTGGAACAAGATTGTCTATACTAAGCACAGAACGTTTAAAAAAGGCGTAGCTGTCGCCTCTCCTATTGAACGTTTCTTCCGTAAAATAATGGGTAAAAGATCCATCGCTACAAAAACGAAAGAAGAACAAATAGTCGTCGAACAAGCAACTTACCGCGAAGTGGTGACCCTCCGGAAGCAAGCTGATCAAAACATCAACGATTATGATCAAGCGATGCGTTCTGTGGGAGAAACAGTCAACCCCGAGATCCTTTTCACTTACTTGACTCAGGCTGAAGGGGCCTTATCAGAAGCGGTCGAGCTCTCCCGTAACCATTCATTTTTAGTCGCAGAAGGCGATTTTCTAGAAAAAACTCTCACTGCTTTCAAACAGGATAAAAATGCTCTCATAAAAGAGTTTATAAACAGACACTACGAAAACTCCATTGAGGATGCGGACGAGCTGAAAACGGACAGAGACAAACGAAACAGATATGCCAAGGACTATAAGGTATTGACACAGTATTTCAATCAGCTCTCCCCCTCTTTGATCGCTTATATCAATCACCAATGGCAAGATAAGATCATAAAAACAAAGCCTGTAAAGAAGGAATAATAATGATCGGTATTGAACTGGGTATGGTCGTTCTGACAGTATTGTAGCTTTAGAATGCTATGAAGAAATCTTTGGAC
>NZ_JAWOBT010000125.1:0-3855 GCF_046484155.1 Alkalibacterium sp. | reverse complement strand
ACTGCAACCTCTGCTTCACCAAGCCTGCTTGGACCTTCTAACACTATATCTCTTTCACCAACCCTCATAGGATCTTTTGACGCTATAGGATTGATTTAGAAAAAGGTTGTGCACCACTAACTACCGAATGACCCTCCATTCGGTAGTTAGCAGCGCTTTGATAGGCTCAATCGACCGAACATGCACCAACTTCGACACTTAGAGCAAGCAAGGGTCAAGTCCATTATAGTGTGTAAAATTGTACAGTAGTTACTTTATTATTCAATTGTACGTGCTGGCAGGCAGAGCCTGCTATACGCCTCGCCAAAGTAGAAATCAAAACCCGATTTCTACTTTTTCGAGGCCTTTCTTTTTAATTATTTGTTCATTTCATCAATCGCACTGTTCTGTTCTCTTAAAAAAGGGGCATGACTATCTAACCATTTTTCATGAACATCAAGCAGAACAGCTCCTATTAGCCTCACGGCTGAAGCGACATTTGGAAATATCGATATTACTTTTTCGCGGCGTCTAACCTCACGGTTTAATCGTTCGAGAGTATTCGTTGTTCTTAAAGACACGTGGTAAGCTTCAGGTTCATTTAGATATTGAATACTATCCATAAATCCATTATCCAGTTTTTCTAATGCTTTTTCATATTTCGGGTCGTCTTCTACGAAAGTCTCAAAAGCTTCTTTACACTCTTTGGCTTCTTGGAATGTACTTGATCTGAAAATGTTTTTTAGTAGTCGACGTGCTTCGGCAGTGTCTTTTTTGGGAAATACTTCGAGAATATTACGTAAAAAATGAACCGTACAACGTTGCCAAGCTGATCCTACAAATTCTTTTTTTATGCTGCTTTTTAGCCCTTCATGCGCATCTGAAATAATCATTTTAGGGGTTTTCAATCCACGTGCTCTCATATCCTGAAAGAATGCTGTCCAACTTTCTGTAGACTCGGCATCCGCAACTTTGAAGCCAATAATCTCTTTCCTGTTTTTTTCATTTATTCCAATCGCAATATAAACAGCTTTACTCACAATTCTGTGATTTTCCCTTACTTTAATATACAACGCATCAACGTAGACATACCTGTAGGTATGTGGGGTTAAACTGCGATTATTAAAGGCGTCAATTTCAGGATCTATCCGTTTCATAATTGAGGATACAAATGATTTTGATACTTTTTCACCACACAATTTTTCGACAATCTTAGTCACTTTCCGGGTAGAAACACCATTAATCACAGCTTCTATCATACTTAAAACAAGCACTTGATCCATTCGTTGATACCGTTCAAATAATTCCGTCGAAAATTCCCCAGAACGAGTCCGAGGGACGTTTAACTCTAAACTGCCCACCGATACAGTGTAGTGACGAGAATAGTACCCATTGCGATAATCTTCACGGCTTAAACTTCGTTCATATTTCTTAGCATTAATATATTCATCTCTCTCTGTTTCCATATACGCATTCATAACCAAGACTGCTAAAGACTTTAATTTACTGTTCATATCACTTTTTAAAATACCCTCTGTTAATTCCTCGAAATTTATATTAAGATTGAATTGGGTCATATCACTTTTCCTTTCTCAATGTGTGTTGGTAACTACATTGTACCAAGGTTGATATGACCTTTTCTATTTTACACAATTATACAGACACAACTAAGTGGTCTGGCTACTTACCGAATGAACCGTTATTCGGTAGGTAGGAGCGTCAAAGATGTGCCAACCTACCGAACAGCTGCCAAGTTCGGTAGGTTGCACGGGGTAAGCGGGCGCTAAGTGCCGAACTTGCTTAACTTCGGTAAGTAGCTCACTTAGAAAGTCAGCTACTTACCGAAGACCAGTTTTTAGATCAGTTTTTCTACTTGGAAATGCCTGGATTTTGATGGAAACGAGTGTGAACGCGTTTCCTCCTATTATGTTTTCTGTTACCGATAACACTTGAAATGTTCTTGTATAATTTTTTTCAAATGCTAAAATCAGAATGGAACCGCTTTAAGATAAGCGCGCCGGAAAATAATAATCCAGAGGAAAAAAACAAAACAAAATAAAATTCAATAGTTAAAGAAGGGGTATTTTTATGGATACAGCAGCAATTTATCATCGTTCCGAAAGTGAATACGCATATCTGTATGAGCGCGGACACTATCATATTCGTATCCGTACGAAAACGAGAGATGTCGACAGCGTTGAACTAATAAGTGGTGATCCTTATGCGCTCGATGAGCAGAAATGGTACACCAGCGGAAAAGAAATGAAAAAGGTAGCAACCACCAATATGCATGATTATTGGATGATCGATACGCACGAACCGACAAAGCGAATGGCTTATGGTTTCCGCGTGATCGGAAAAGACGGCATTGAAATATTTTACTCGGACCAGGGAGTCTATCCATTTGAAGAGACTTTTTTGGATCAGATGAACTTTTATTTCCGTGTGCCTTACATCCATGAGATCGATGCGTTCCGTGCACCCAAATGGGTCAATGAAACCATCTGGTATCAGATTTTTCCGGAACGTTTTAGAAATGGCGACAACAGCAACGATCCTGAAGGAACGCTTCCGTGGGGCAGCAAAGAACATCCGACCCGTGACGACTTTTATGGCGGAGACCTGCAGGGGGTGCTGGATGGCCTGGATTATCTAGAGGACTTGGGTATCAACGGCATCTACTTTACGCCTGTTTTTGAAGCCCATTCTAATCACAAGTACGACACCATTGATTACAAAGAAATCGATCCGGATTTTGGTGACAAAGCATTATTTAAAAAAGTTGTTGAAGAAGCACACAAACGCGGGATGCGTGTCATGATCGATGCGGTCTTCAATCATGTGGGCATTAAATCGGCTCAGTGGCAGGACATAATAGAGAATCAGGAAGAATCCAAGTACAAAGACTGGTTCTATATTCATTCCTTCCCTGTCCAAGATGTCAGCGGCCTAAGCATGGACGAACTGGAAAATGTGGGACGCGTGAATTACGATACCTTTGCGTTTACCGGTCACATGCCTAAACTCAACACGGCTAATCCGGAGGTGCAGGAGTACCTGCTTGATATTGCGACGTATTGGATCAAAGAATTTGATATCGATGCCTGGCGTCTTGATGTAGCCAATGAAGTGGATCACTACTTCTGGAAGAAGTTTTTCAAGGAAACGACGGCAATTAAAGAAGATCTGTATATCTTAGGAGAAATTTGGCATTCATCACAGAACTGGCTGAACGGTGACGAGTTCCATGCCGTCATGAACTATGCCTTTACGGATAATATCGAGAATTATTTCTTCAAGAAAATCTTATCTCCGACACGTCTGGTCTCGAGTTTGAACAGTCAGCGGATGCTTTACCGCAGACAAACGACTGAAGTGATGTTTAATTTATTCGATTCTCATGATACGCCGCGTATTTTGAACAAAGCAGGCGGCGATAAAAATCTCGTAAAATCTGCGATGGCATTCCTATACTCTCAACCCGGTACACCGTGTATGTATTACGGTACTGAAGTGGGGATGGACGGAGAAGGGGATCCGGATTGCCGTATGCAGCGCCAGCGTTCCCGTCTTTTTCTCCTCCGAGAAGACACGCATGGTGATCAGGGGAACTATGACCAACAGAACGAACACGAAATTCGAGAAGACGGGCTGAAAAACCGCCTCGGAAATATTTAGCGTGGTGCCTCCGGCCCCCGACCCATAGTCGCTCTGCAGGCTCAGGATGGTGAAATAGATATAGTTCCGGTAAAAGAAGTATCCGCATATCACGGTAAACATTGCCAGAAAAACGTAGGTCCACGTCAACGCGACTGCATACGGAGGCGGGGTCGCCGAGATGCTGCAGACGCTGGTCCCCCTGATGGTGGATGCCGG
>NZ_JAWOBT010000019.1:0-9074 GCF_046484155.1 Alkalibacterium sp. | reverse complement strand
GTGAAGTAAACTTTAGCAGTTACAACGTCTCCAGCAACAACACTAAGGTTGCTACCATAAACACTCATACCTATGCATTTAGTTATGGGTAAGCCGATGGTGGGTCACGTTATTGACCAAGCTTTAGAGGCACAAATAGATAACATAGTGACCGTTACCGGTGTAGGTGCAGAAACAGTGCAAGATTACTTAGGTGATAAGAGCAGCTATGTTTTGCAGAAAGAGCAGTTGGGAACAGCGCATGCGGTTGAACAAGCTGCGCCTCTTCTGGAGGATAAAGAAGGGACGACGGTTGTTATTTGTGGTGACACCCCCTTACTGACCAAAGAAACGCTGGAAGGGTTAATGGCTCATCATGAAAAAGTTCAGGCAAAAGCGACAGTCCTCACAGCACAAGCTGATGATCCGTTTGGCTATGGCCGTGTGATTCGTTCAGGAGATGGTTCTGTCTCAAAAATTGTTGAACAAAAAGATGCTTCGGAAGAAGAAAGAGCTGTTACAGAAATAAATACAGGCACGTATTGTTTTGACAACCAGTCATTATTCCAAGCATTAAAAAAAGTCGACAACAATAATTCTCAAGGAGAATATTACTTGCCGGACTTGATGGAGATATTAAAAAATCAAGATGAGTTGATTTCGGCTTATCAGTTAGATAACAAAGAAGAAGCACTGGGTGTAAACGATCGGGTCGCTTTAGCTGAAGCAAATAAACTGATGAAGAAACGTATCAATGTCCAACACATGCGTAATGGTGTAACCATGGTAGATCCTGATCAAACGTATATTGAAAGTGATGTTAAAATTGGTCGAGATACACTGATCGAGCCGGGCGTCTATTTGAAAGGCACAACGGTCATCGGTGAAGATTGTGTTATCGGTGCGCATTCCATCATTGAGAACAGCATGATTCAGTCTAATGTCAAAGTGAAAAGTTCGCTGATCGAAGAATCAGTCATGGAAAATTACAGCAATATCGGTCCGAATAGTCATTTAAGACCGGAGTCAGTGATTGGAGAATATGCACACGTTGGTAACTTTGTCGAAATTAAAAAAGCGACGTTAGGAAAGAACACGAAAGTGGGTCACTTGACTTATGTCGGAGATGCGACGTTGGGAGAAAATATCAATTTAGGCTGTGGCACCGTTTTTGTCAACTATGATGGCAAGCAGAAACACCATATCAATGTCGGAGACAATTCTTTCATCGGGTGTAACACGAACTTGATTGCACCGATCGATGTTGAAGCCAACACTTACATTGCTGCCGGTTCAACCATCACTGACAACGTCCCGTCAGAAGCCCTGGCCATCGCGCGTGCGCGACAAGTCAACAAAGAAGGCTATTTTAAAAAAATGCCTCACAAAGATTAGAATTTTCTCTAAAATAGGGCTTTCAAAAAGTTCTATGGTTGATTTATTTACCTTGTAGGCATAAACTGATAGTATATAAATGATAAGAATAAAAATAATGGAGGCCCACATGTCCGAACAATATTCTGATCCAAAATTGAAGATTTTTGCGTTGAGTTCTAATATACCTTTGGCTGAAAAGATTGCAGCTGATATAGGTGTAGAACTTGGGGATGTTTCTGTAACGAAATTTAGTGATGGCGAAATCCGTATCAATATCGAAGAAAGTATTCGAGGAGACCATGTGTATGTCGTACAATCAACGTCAGCACCGACCAACGATAATTTGATGGAAGTCTTGATCATGATCGATGCGTTAAAACGTGCGAGTGCAAAAACAATCAATATTGTCATGCCTTACTACGGTTATGCAAGACAAGACAGAAAAGCACGTTCGAGAGAACCGATCACAGCGAAGCTCGTAGCCAACATGATTACAATGGCTGGTGCGGATCGTATGCTGACACTAGATTTACATGCTTCTCAGATTCAAGGATTTTTTGATATTCCAGTTGATCATTTATTGGGTGCTTCATTACTCGCAAACTGGTTCCTTGATAAAGGCTTAGGTGGCGAAGATACGGTTGTTGTTTCCCCAGACCATGGTGGCGTGACGCGGGCCCGTAAATTGGCTGAATTCCTGAAATCTCCAATTGCAATCATTGATAAGCGACGTCCGAAAGCAAACGTTGCACAGATAATGAATATTGTAGGTAATGTAGAAGGCAAAACAGCCATCTTGATCGATGACTTGATCGATACGGCTGGAACGATCACTTTAGCTGCCGACGCTTTGGTGGAAAAAGGTGCAAAAGAAATATACGCATGTGGGACACACCCGGTCTTTTCTGGTCCGGCAATCGAACGGATAGAAGCCTCACCGATCAAGCAAATGATCGTGACAGATTCGATCATGTTACCGGAAGAAAAAATGAGCGATAAAATCATTCAAGTGAGTGTCGGTGAATTAATGGGACATGCCATTAAACGCATCCATGAAAACCGCTCTGTATCACCATTATTTGAAAAACAATTTAAAGGCTATATTAAAGACGAAGAATAAGAGACAAAAGACGCCCTCGTTCATGACACATTCATTATTCAGTTTTCACTAGAATACAAAATGAATGTGCCTGAGAACGCCGGCGTCTTTTATTTTCGAAAGGAGAGAAGAAGGATGGTCAATAAAATGAAATATCATTTAAGGAATATGAAGCCTATGGATGTTGTGATTATTGTCATCCTTCTTCTCGGTTCTTTCATCCCCCATATTGTATATGGCATGCAGCTCAGTCGAGTGGATGCTGATGCCAGAATCATAGCCACTGTTAAGATTTCTGGCGAAGAAGTTTACCAGGTGGAATTAAGTGAAGATACGGGGCGCGAAGAATTCACCCTAGAACCTGCTGAAGGGCAGTATAATATTATCGAAGTTGATGGGACACGCATCAGGAACAAAGAAGATAATAGTCCGGATCAGTTAGGCGTTAGAAGAGGTTGGATCAGTAAACCCGGTGAAACAGCAGTCGTTTTACCACATAAATTGATTATTGAAGTTCATGCGGAGTCGCCTGAAGGTGAAGAGCTCTATGAAGAAGATGATGTTATTATTCCAATGTAAGTGAAAAGTTTAAAAAGCAGCAGGCATGAGAGATGATCTCGATGTCTGCTGCTTTTTAAGTTAATTAATCTCTTTTCGCTTGAACGATCGTCTTTAGTCTATGGTAAACCCTATATCAGGATTTTTTTCCAGTACTTCTTTTAAGTGATTACGAATGGTATTTGCAGAATGAGTCATTTTTTCTTTCTCAGAATCGTTTAATGGAATTTCAACGATTTTTTGGATACCTGAACTAGTGATAATTGCTGGAGAACCTATATAGATATCGTTCTGCCCATATTCGCCTTCTAAATATACGGAAAGAGGGAATACTGCTTGCTCATTATTTAAAATAGCCCGAGTGATACGAGCGAGTGAAGCCCCGATACCATAAAAGGTTGCACCTTTACGCTTGATTATTTCATAGGCAGCGTCACGTACAGAGAAGAATATTTCCACAAGTGCCTCTTCATCGGTATTAGGGTTATTGATCAACCATTCAGTGATTTCCAGGCCGGCAACGTTCGCATGTGACCAAACCGGAAATTCAGTATCCCCGTGTTCACCGATGATATAGCCGTGAACATTACGCGCATCGACATCTAACAAGTCAGCTATTGCATGACGGAAACGTGCGCTGTCTAAGGATGTGCCGGTTCCGATAACCTTGTGTGAAGGAAGACCAGACAGTTTATACACAGCATAAGTAAGAATATCTACAGGATTTGTAGCGACTAAAAAGATGCCGTCAAAACCGCTTTTCATTACATTTTCAACAACTGTTTTAGTGATGCGTAGATTTTTTTCAGTCAAGTCCAAGCGTGTTTCACCTGGTTTTTGTGCAGCCCCTGCTGTATAAACAACCAGATCAGCATCATGACAGTCTTCGTAGTCAGCAACATAGATTTTTTTGGGTGCTGTAAAAGCTAAAGCACTGTTTAAATCCATGACATCTCCTTCAGCTTTTTCTTTGTTGATATCAATGATACCTAGTTCTTGACCAATGTTCTGATTGATCAACGCAAAAGCATAACTCGAACCAACTGCACCATCACCAATTAATATTATTTTTTGCTGTTTACTGTTTGATTTCATTATTACCATTCCTTTCAACTAATTCTTGAATCAGTATAACATAAATAGGGGAGTTTTCTTCTCAAGAACTCTTGGGAATAGACACTTATTTAGGGATTGTTTATTGACGGGAACCACTATAAATGAGAAAATGATAATAGCTTTTTAACGCAATATTAATCAATAATAGGAGATGCTAATTTGAAACCGATAACAAGTGAGAGTTTATTTGATATGAAAAATGTTTCACAACCTTTAGCTAATGGAGACCGTTTATTCTACTTAGAAACACGAACGGATAAAGAAAAAAATAAATATTTGACTTCTGCCTGGAGTATACATAAAAAGACTCGTGAAAGAGTCGAATGGATCAGCGAAGAACTCAATCCTTCTCAACTGGAGATAAGCCCAAATAAAAAATGGTTAAGCTTTTTATCAGCTTCTAAGGATAAAAAACCACAAGTATACATCATGCCCCTGAGTGGCGGAGGTGCCACGGCTTTGACCGAAGAAAAAGAGGGTATCAATACCTACAAGTGGACGAGTAATGGCGCTTCATTGTACTATCAGACCTCTGTGAAACCTGAAGAAGAACAAGAAAGCAATGATACAGAAAAAAATAGTGAAGATACTAAAAAAATCAAATCTAAAAAAATTACCAAACTGCAATATAAGATGGATGGACAGGGTGTGACAGACGTTGAAAAAACACATCAAATAAAAAAAATAGACGTAGCGACTAAAACTGTTTCAGTCATACTGACAAAAGACCGTCCGTTAAATCTTCAATACGTGTCAAAAGATGAAAGTTTCCTGCTTTATGTAGACAAACTAAATCCCGATGATGAATGGGTATTTGGTGCAAGTGTATATGAATACGATATAACAACAAAAGATTCACAATTGGTTACGAAAGACATCCCAAAAGGCAGCTTTTCGTTTGAGGCGGTAAATGAGACGGAAGAAGTTTTCTTGTTTACAGGGAATGATTTTTCTCATGCGTTTGTGACACTCAATGAAGTGTACGGATGGAATCGCAGTGAAGGCACGTTCAAGTCACTCTCAAAAGAGGATAAACAGGTCGGAGATGTCATCATCGGCGACTTCCAGCAAAAAACGAGTGGTTTTCCGATCATCTGGTTAACCAATGACTCATATATCTATCCCGTCACCGAAGAAGGCAAGCTTCAACTCTACAAAGGAGACCTTAACGGTAACAGTGAAGTGATCGTAGACGAACGTATTCATATAACTGATGGGGCGTTAATTAAAGATGAAGAATGTGTCATCACCTATTCAGATTTATATACGCCCAGTGTTCTGGCTACGTTAGATTTAAATAATGGAGAACTGGATGTTATATATGATCCGAATGAGACATTCTCAAGTGAGCACGGATATGCTGACATCGAACGTTTCTGGTACAAAGGCGCAGATGATTGGGACATCGAAGGATGGTATGTTGCGCCAACGAAAATCAAGGAAAATCATCCGGCTATTTTGTATATACACGGCGGGCCACAAGTCTGCTACGGGGAGAGTTTCTTCCATGAAATGCAGCAACTTGCCAGTGAAGGGTATGGCGTTATCCTGCTCAATCCTCGAGGAGGAAATGGCTACGGCCAGGCATTCGTTGCCTCGATTATAGGCGATTATGGCAATAAAGACTACGAAGATTTGATTCTAGGAACAGATCACGTCCTTCTAAATCATCCGGAAATTGATGAAGACCGCGTGTTTGTTGCTGGCGGAAGTTACGGCGGGTTCATGACGAACTGGATCGTTGGACATACCGATCGCTTTAAAGCCGGAGTCACCCAGCGTTGTATCTCTAACTGGATCAGTTTCTATGGGACGAGTGACGTCGGAGCCTTCTTTGTCGAATTCCAACTGGAAAAAGACCTGCGGCAAGCTCAGGAACTATGGTCGATGTCTCCTTTAGCATATGCACATAACGTTAAGACACCGCTTCTTGTGATACACGGTGAAGAAGATATGCGTTGCCCGCAGGAACAAGGTGAACAAATGTACACAGCGATGAAAAAACAAGGCGTCGATACCAAGATGGTTCTCTATCCGAAATCGAGCCACGGGTTGTCACGAGCAGGACTTCCTCATTTGCGACTCGATCGAATGAGTGAAATAACAGCATGGTTCAAAAAATACGAATAAGATGTGTGTAGAGCAGCAGATCAGCAAAAATATGAATAGATTAACGGGAAGGCTTTCATTGAGAAAGTCTTCTTTTTAGTTTAAAATAATATGACAAAAAAATGAGAGCAAGCTAAGGATCTGCTAAGTACCTGCCTATGACCTTTGATGTGACAGGGTTGTTTGTTATACTCATTAACGATCAATGGAAAAGTCGAATAATCAGTGAATATAAAATAAACACAAAAAATATAGGAGTGGAACCTTGAAGCAAAACTTAGAAAGTTTAAGCCCGTTTGAATTGAATTTATATCTTGAAAGCAGAATGATCCATCAGGAAACGAATAAAGAATGGCTAAACGCCGGGAGAGGGAATCCCAACTGGACAGCACCGATACCGAGAGCAGCTTATTTCCTGTTAGGCGAATTTGCTACAAGAGAAACCATGCGTAAAGAAAAGGAATCGATCGGAACGATGATCAAAGCAAAAGCAGGTCAAACTGCCCGCTTTGAAACATTTATTAATGGTAAAGATTCACCTGGGGCACAACTTTTACAAGATATTTGGGAAAACGGGTCACACTTATTAGGTATGCCGAAAGAAACCTGGTTGAAACAGATGCTGGATTACAGTATCGGGGATAACTATCCTTATCCTGAACGCGTACTCACGGCCTGCGAACTACCGATCAAACAATATCTACATCATGAACTCTTTGATTCGAATACCGTTCCGTTTGATATTTTTGCGGTCGAAGGTGGGACGGCAGGGATCGTTTACACATTCAAGTCGCTCGTGAACAATCACTTACTGGAAAAACATGACAAGATAGCCCTGATGATTCCAACATTTGCGCCATATATGGAAATACCGGAACTGCCGGAATATGGATTTGACGTTGAATATATCAGTGCTGAATTAATGGAAATAGACGGCCAGAGAAGTTACCAGTTTCCAGAGTCCGAACTCGATCGTCTGAGAAATGATGACATCAAAGCCGTCTTTGTTGTCAACCCGAGTAATCCGACAGCCAATGCGATTTATGGAGATTCGATCGAACAGATGAAAGATATCGTGAAAAATGACAATCCTAATTTAATGATTTTATCAGATGACGTTTACGGGACTTTTTTAAAGGAGTTCACATCTTTATTCACAGCGATCCCTTATAATACAGCGTGTATTTATTCTTATTCCAAATATTTCGGTGCAACAGGATGGCGTATCGGAACCATCGCGCTGGCTAAAGAAAATATCTTTGATAAGCGACTCCGTGACTTGCCGGAATCTAAGAAGGAAGCACTGGATGAACGATATGGGACGTTGACCTCCAACCCGCGTGATATTTTATGTAGGGCTTTGTTGGGACATACTGCTACAGACGTTGCGCTCCTAAAGGAGCTAGGGTTACATGTGGGCAGTGTTCTACAGGCATGGCGCCCCGATGGGGCTAGGGTTACATGTGGGCTCCCATGTACAGACATGGCGCTCCTACGGAGCTGGGGACTTAGGTGGGGCATTCTGCTACAGACATGGTGCTCCTACGGAGCCGGGATGGCTCCAGAGGAGCCTTATGTCTGTAGAAAATTGCCAGAACCTTACCTGAGCCCCGGTAGGGGCGAAATGTATGTAGATCAGAGCACGGGGACCTGTCCATATTATCATACAGGAACCTACCAATATCATCATTATGCCATCTGGCACAAAGATCAGGGCCTAGGTAACATGTGGGCTGACTATTATACAGACATGACGCTTCTAACGAGTTTGGGGGTGATGATTTATAACATGGTTCATATTGGGTATTTTTTCTTAATTTTATAGACTCCACTTGAACCCATCTACAGCTATCTAATCTTTTAAACTAAAATTTAATTGGTATGAAACTACGTGTATCTAAACCTGGCATGAAACTATTTATCTTTTTAGTAAGTTTCGGATTGCCCGGCATTTTTATGCCTGCCAAACTCTCAGCGATCGACACACAAGATACGCGGCTGCTGAGAAACCCTGCGATCAGCGAACAACATATCGCGTTTATCTATGCAGAGGACCTGTGGGTCGCCAATGCCGACGGGACCCATCCGCGGAGGCTGACCGTCGATGAAGGCCGGGAATCTGACCCTCACTTTTCGCCTGATGGAAAGCATATTGCCTTCAGTGCTGAATATGACGGAAACACGGATGTTTTCATTGTTCCGGTGGAGGGTGGCATTCCCCGAAGGCTCACATGGCATCCGGGACGGGATATTGTCAGCGGTTTTACGCCTGACGGTAAAAATGTACTCTTTCTGTCGCGAAGAAATGTCTTTACCAACCGCTATATGCAGCTTTTCACTGTTTCTCTTGATGGCGGATTCCCCGAGCAGCTGGAGATACCCCATGCTTACCATGCCTGCTATTCTCCCGATGGCCGACAGATGGCCTATACTCCCCTGACGGATGCGTTCCGGCAGTGGAAAAACTACCGCGGCGGAACAACTTCGAGGATCTGGCTATTCTCTTTCGACGACCATTCAGTAGTGGAGATCCCCAAACCTGAAGGTGGCAGCAACGATATTGAGCCCATGTGGATCGGCGACAAGGTATATTTCCTCAGCGATCGCGACGGTGAGTTCAACCTCTACTCCTACGATACCCGTTCAGAGGAGATCGACCGGTTAACGGCATACGACGATTTTCCAATCCTGAACGCCTCTTTTAATGAAGGGAGGATCATTTTTGAGCAGGCAGGTTACCTGCACACTTTCGATACAGGCAGAGAGTCGGTCACCAAACTCACGGTCGGTATCGCCACTGACCTCCTGGAGCTCAGACCGCGGTATGTCAGCGGGG
>NZ_JAWOBT010000121.1:0-10508 GCF_046484155.1 Alkalibacterium sp. | reverse complement strand
CGCTTAATATTCCAGCAAATAGAATTTATTACTTTCATGAAATTTTCAGAAAGTTTTTATTCTCATGTATAACCTTACCACATATCTTTTTCACATGCAAAATCGTCCGATAAAAATGATTTGGATTTAAAAAATGTTTGGTCTCAGGCTTTTTCTGACTTAAAATATGAATGTTAACTATAATATAGCAGAAGCATGTGAAAAATAAAAGGATGATCGGTGGAGTTCGAATGAGTATTCTGAACAAAAAAGGATAGAGAATCAGACTACTGTTCACGAC
Organism: Alkalibacterium sp.; assembly: GCF_046484155.1. Classification (GTDB taxonomy): domain Bacteria; phylum Bacillota; class Bacilli; order Lactobacillales; family Carnobacteriaceae_A; genus Alkalibacterium. The sequence continues at coordinate 10,228 of NZ_JAWOBT010000121.1, read as the reverse complement.
TGCTCTATGGGTAGATAACTTTTCACTTAAATGAGTGGATGTCGGTGAAATGATCTGACGAAGATGATAATACTTAGCCAACATCTTTTTCAGGAAAGCCATGCCGATCTTCGCACACAGGTAGTCGGTATGAACAAGCATAGCTTGATTATTATCTGACATGACATTCTTTTTTCTGAATTTTCTGTCTTGATTATATGAGAGTAAAAAACCATAGTGAAACAAGGGCTAAAGCTAGCAATACCTCCCCCTTCTGGTGTATAGTGAAAGCGATAACAACGTTAAAGGGGAGGATGATATGTACCGTTCGGATATGTTCACACCAGAGTTGGTTTTTTATATAGGCAGTACACTACTCGAAGGGCCAGTTTGGGATGCAAAAAACGAGCTGATATATTGTATATCGATTACGGATGAAATTATCTATCAGTTGAACACTGACACAACTGAAATCAAAACCTTTAAAACAGACGGACACGTAGGCGCGGTTGTTCTTGATTCAGAAGGGATGCTGCTTTCTGCTGAGAAAAATGGCATCTTTCGAATCGATCCGGAAACAGGTGAGCGTACTCCAGTCACTCATCCCAACAAGGATATGCGGCTGAGGTACAATGACGGGAAACTAGATCCCGAAGGACGTTTTTTTGTGGGAACGATGGGACAAGATGAAATCATTGAAAATGCTGCTGAACTGTACGTCATTGAAAACGGTGAAGCTGAAGTCGTCTTGGACAATCTTTCTTTTTCGAACGGGCTGGGCTGGTCTCGGGATGGCAAGAAATTTTATCATATCGATTCAGCTACCAAGACGGTGAAGAAATATGACTACGATAGTGAAACGAAACAGGTAGCCAACGGAAAAGTACTGGTCGAGCTGACAGACGGCAGTACGCCTGATGGTCTGTGTGTCGATATCTGTGACGATATCTGGGTGGCCGAATACGGCGGTGGGAAAATCTGCAAGTGGGATTCAAAAACGGGCGAAAAAATATTTGAGATCCCGATGCCTGCGACGAACGTGACGTCCTGCTGCATTGGCGGAAAAGAGAACGAGTTTCTCTACATTACGACAGCTAAAGATCATGAAGATGAAGAAGATCTGTCCGGCGGATTATTTAGAGTGAGAATCAGGTAGATAATATGCGGTAAAATGCACAAAAGCCCGACAGCCGCTTTTAACTAAGTGGCTGTCGGGCTTTATTTTATAGCGTATCATATAAAATTGATGTGATAGAGAATGTGTTGATTATACTGCGGCTTTGACAGCTTTAATTAGGATTTCTTCGACTTCTACGGCAGCACCGTGTAGAGAATCATTTCCAATCATATCGATAAGCACAGTTGGTTTCAAAACACCCGCATAGACGGCATTTTCTTTTTCATATACAACGACTTTACATGGTAAGAAGTAGCCTGCTTCAATTTGTTGGTCTAATACTTCTTTAGCTAATTTAGGGTTACATACCTCTAAAACGGTGAAGTTGTTAGCAAAATCAAAGCCTTTGCCTTCTATCTTGTCTTTTAGGTTTACTTCATACAGTACCCCGAAAGAGTTATCTGTAATAGCCTGTTTTAGTTTTTCTAATGTTTCTTCGTATGAGCGTGAACTTTTTTCTTCGAATGCATAATTCATGTGATAAATTCCTCCTACTATAAAATATCTTACATTTATCATTGTCTCTTAAATATTATGAAATAGCAATCGATATGCTTACAAATAGTAAGAGTCGGGATTTGTCAAAAATAGGTCTTAAGTCCCTGGCGTTTTAAAGGGTTTCGTGATTAAATTAAGACATAATAAATTCAAAGGAGCCAAATTATGCTACCAGACATTATGGAATATTTACCGATTATCATCCCGCTTTTGCTATTACAACTGATCCTGATAGTGACAGCTTTGCTTGACCTGATCAAGAACGATCGGCTGGAACAGAACAATAAAATCGTGTGGGCACTCGTGATTATATTTGTTAATCTGATCGGACCGATTTTATACCTCATATTCGGAAGGAAAGAAGACTGATGGCAGTTCTGGAGATCAGTCATCTGAAGAAAGCTTTCGGCAAACAACCGGTTTTAGAGGATGTGTCTTTCGCAGTCGAGAAAGGATCTATCTTTGGGTTTATTGGGAAAAACGGGACCGGCAAAACCACCACGATGAACATCGTGCTGGGCTTGCTGAAAGCCGAAGCCGGTGAAGTGAAAGTGAACGGTGAAGTCGTTACTTATGGCGATACCAAGACGAACCGTTTTGTCGGTTATCTGCCGGATGTGCCGGAATTTTATCCTTTTTTGACCGCTCGAGAATTTATGCAGTTGAGTTTAGATGTCAGTGGTTCAAAAGTGAACGACGGGCATCAAAAAATCTCGGATTTATTAACGATGGTGGGGCTGGAGGATACAAACAAACGTATCAGCAATTATTCGCGCGGCATGAAGCAGCGGCTGGGTATTGCTCAGGCCCTGATTAATGATCCGGTATTACTTATCTGTGACGAGCCGACGTCTGCACTGGATCCGATCGGAAGGAAACAGCTGTTATCCGTGCTTGAAAGAGTAAAAGAGAAAACGACGGTCGTCTTCTCGACTCACATCCTCAGTGATGTCGAAGCGGTATGTGACGAGGTGGCTATTTTAGATCGAGGCGTGATCGTCAAACAGGGCTCTCTCAGCGAGTTGAAGGAACAGCTGTCTACAGAGAGGTGGAGCGTCACCTTGGAGACGCTCGAAGAAGCGGTCAAGGTGAAAGAAGCGCTCGTTGACAGTGATAGGGTATTCAACATCATTCAAAGTGAAAAGAATGTCGAAGGTGAAACAACGAATGCCAGACAAGCCATAGGTTTAATCATGGAAGTTGTCATGGGGTTAGGCATCATACCGGAAAAAATCGAAAGAAAAGAACCGACAATGGAAGAAGTTTTTCTGGAGGCGACAAAATGAGAGGGACCCTGGCTTTTTTTAAAAAAGAAATCATTGAACACATAAGGAATTACAAGCTGTTCATCTTTTTCATCGTTTTTGCCATAATCGGGATCCTCAGTCCGCTTAGTGCCAAATTCTTGCCTGAACTGCTGGAGGGTCTGATGGATGAGAACATCACCATTATTTTACAGGAACCCACATATGTCGATTCGTGGATACAGTTTTTCTCTAATATCAATCAAATCGGCCTGGTCGTGATGGTGGTCGTTTTCAGCCCGATGATGGCCCGGGAATATGAAAAAGGCACGCTGGTCCATATGGTCACCAAAGGTTTGCCCCGGCTGTCCATTTATAGCGCCAAGCTGAGCATCCTTTACTTGAGTTGGACCGTGTTTTACTGGTTCAGTTTTGCGATCACATTAGGCTACACCTATTATTATTTCCCGGACAGCTCGACAGAAGGTTTGTTTTTATCCACGTTCAGTCTGTATGTCTTTGGTTTGATGCTGCTGGCTTTACTCTTGTTTTCCGCTATTTTGCTTGAGAGCACCTTTGCGCCTTTATTATCCGTAGCCGGCTTTTTGGGGTTACTGTTTTTGGGAGAATTGATTCCCGTCATTCAGGAATGGAGCCCATTGCAGCTTAGCGGCCGCAATGTGGAGTGGCTGACGGGGGTGGAGCTGGATCAGGAGATGATTCAAAGTTTCGGTTTGACAAGTATCCTCATCCTTCTATTTATCATAGGTGGGGGTATCATCTTCAAGAAAAAAGCCATCAATTAAAAATAAGCATAGGCGTCTACATAGTTTGTAGATACCTATGCTTATTTTGTTGTCGAACATTAAGTGAACTGAACGTAAATGTCCAACCCAAAGGGGATCTCGTCTTCAATGACTTCATCCTTTTTGCGGTCATATATCATATATGGGCCTCCGGTAACGTAAACAAAAGCAGTAAGTAAATACTTGTCTTGATAAGACTGGATCGTGTTGGCCAAGTCTTCTGGCAGGGACCCTAAAGTAATGTCCTCGATTTTAACCAATGTTTTTCCTTTAGCTTTATTCACGAAATCGACATTGACTGTCGTGATGTTTTCAAATTTAAAGACTTGATTCGATAAGGGTGTAAAATCGTCCTTCGTTTTACCGGAATAGAAATTTTTGAATGGATCTTCTTCTACCATCTGTTCTACGATTCTGTCGACTATTTCTTCATCTGCCTGTACATCTTTATCTGTGATCTTTAATTCATGTTTGACAGCGTGCTCGTCAGTGCCTTTTGATTCGGTTGATTCTCTGGATACAGAATCACCTTTCTTGCTTTTGAAAAAATCAAATAGTCCCATAGTTAATCTCCTTTTTAAAAATCACTGTAATTCAAGAATACTGAAAGTGCTTTATTTAGTCAATTGATGAATCGAAATTAATTGATAAGTTATATCAAGCGCTATGAGTTGAAGTTGTATCAAAGCGGTGACAAACTAGTGGTGTAATGATTTTTCAAGGAGGGGTTTTAATGATAAAAACGTATAGAATAGCAGAGAATCCGCCATTCCCAAATCATCCACTGCCAGTCCTGTATTATCCTCATGCCTTAGATGACGTGCTTGAGCGGTCTGATCCTGCTGAAAGTGTGAAAACATTCTTCAGTGACAATGGCTACAGTAACGGCTGGGTAAATGGTATTTATGCTTATCACCATTTCCACTCGAACACCCACGAAGTGTTGGGCTGCATAGCTGGAAGAGGGACAGTTCAACTGGGTGGTCCGGACAAGGATGAATATCCTTTAAGTAAAGGAGATGTCGTGCTCTTACCGGCAGGGGTGGCGCATAAGCTGACAAGTTCCACAGATGATTTCAAAGTGGTGGGGGCCTACCCCAATGGCATGGAACCCGACATGCAGTACGGTGAGGCACCGGATTATGATAAAGTTCAGAAAAGAAGTTACGATGTCTTGGTCCCGGTCACAGATCCTGTGACGAAGTTTGAAGGTCCGGTGCATAGATACTGGGAATTGTAGTTGTAAAAAGGTACTGAAGCTGATGCTTCGGTACCTTTTTTATCCGGATAAATAAACCGTTTACATATAAGGTAGTCTTATACTAGCTATAAAAATAAACAGTTAGACTTCTATTGAATAAGCCTATATGATTGTCTTGTAAGCGATTACCATAAAGGTTTATAAATAACAGAGCTAATGTTTATCACCCACAATTAGATTATAAAATATTATAGGAGGCGTAGCATGAGAGAAGTTGTTATTGTCGAAGCAGCACGAACACCGATTGGATCTCACGGAGGAACATTGAAGGGTGTTTCAGCAGTAGATTTAGGCGTGACCGTTGTAAAAGGTGTCATGGAGAGAGCTAAACTTGATCCGAGTCAGGTAGACGAGTTGATCTTCGGAAACGTTTTAAGTGCGGGATTAGGCCAGAACGTCGCAAGACAAGTCGCCATCTATTCTGGGATTCCGGAAGAAGTGCCGTCGTTTGCCTTAAATAAATTATGCGGCTCAGGACTTAAAGCGGTTGCTCTTGCAGCTCAAGCGATCATGGTAGGCGATGCGGACGTCATTATTGCAGGCGGAACCGAAAGCATGAGTAATGCGGCTCACGTCATTGAAGACGCACGCTGGGGCAAACGTATGGGTGACATGAAAGTCGTCGATACAATGCTCAAAGACGGCTTGGTCGATACCTTTAACGATTATCATATGGGTATCACAGCTGAAAACATCAATGATAAGTACGGATTCACACGAGAAGAGCAGGACAATTTCTCTCTGACCAGTCAAAACAGAGCAGAAGCAGCAATCAAAGCGGGCAAATTCAAAGATGAAATTATTCCTGTTGCGGTACCGCAGCGTCGCGGAGAGCCCGTCATCGTGGACACAGACGAATTTCCAAGATTCGGCATGACATATGAAAAACTAGAAAAAATGCGTCCGGCATTCAAAAAAGACGGTTCTGTGACAGCGGGCAATGCGTCGGGGATAAATGACGGTGCAGCTGCGTTGATCTTGATGAGCAAGGAAAAAGCAGATGAGTTAGGCATGAAACCACTTGTGACTTTAACCGCTTATGCAAGCGCCGGAGTGAGCCCGACGATCATGGGATGTGGACCGATTCCTGCTACTCAAAAAGTATTGAAAAAGGCGAATTTAACTGTTGAAGATTTAGATTTGATCGAAGCGAACGAAGCCTTTGCGGCTCAGTCATTAAGCGTTGTTAAAGACCTGAAATTGAATACAGACATCGTTAACGTCAACGGTGGAGCGATTGCTTTAGGTCATCCAATCGGGGCTAGTGGCGCACGTATCCTGGTCACACTGATTCACGAAATGCTTAAGAGAGATTCTAAAAAAGGTCTCGCAACATTATGTATTGGCGGCGGACAAGGTATTGCCGTTACAGTAGAAAGATAGGAGGATAAGGATGGATAAGGTTATAGGAATTAAAGAAGCAATCAAAGATATCAGAGATGGCGATACACTAATGATCGGTGGCTTCATGGCCAATGGTGCTCCAGAAAAACTGATTGATGCTCTGATCGAAAAAGGAGTCAAGGATATCATCTTGATCAGTACAGATACTGGCTTGGTGACAACCGGATCAGGCAAACTGATTGCTAGAAAATTAGTGAAAAAATTATATGCTTCCCATATTGGAACAAATAAAGAAACAGGGCGTCAGATGAACGAAGGGGAAACAGAGGTTGAACTCGTTCCTCAAGGCACACTGGTCGAACGTATTCGCGCCGGTGGGTATGGTTTGGGTGGCATTTTAACAAAGACTGGCTTAGGAACATTGGTTGAAGATGGGAAGCAGAGAATCACCGTTGATGGTGAGGAATATTTACTTGAAACACCATTGAAAGCGGATTTTGCACTCATTCACGCAGCGAAAGCGGACCGAAACGGGAATCTGGTGTATAAAGGATCAACAAACAACTTTAATAATGTCATGACTGCAGCAGCGGATGTGACGATCGTCGAAGCGGATGAAGTGGTTGAAAACGGTGAGATCGATCCGAACTTTGTGCATACGCCCGGCGTATTTGTCAATCATGTCGTGGATGGAGGCGCAATCAATGGATAAATTAGAAATGCAGGAGTTTATTGCAAAACGTGTAGCAAAAGAACTGGAACACGGCTTAGTTGTCAACCTGGGTATTGGCTTGCCAACGAAAGTAGCGAACTATGTCCCTGAAGGTATCGAAGTCATCTTCCAGTCTGAAAATGGGTTTGTCGGATTGGGTTTAACACCGACTGAAGAGAATCTGGATCCCAACATCGTCAATGCAGGCGGCATGCCTGTTACGATCAGACCGGGCGGTGCATTCTTTGACTCATCTGTTTCATTTGGAATTATTCGTGGCGGACACGTTGATCTGACTGTGTTAGGTGCCTTGCAAGTGGATGAAAAAGGAAATATTGCGAACTATATGATTCCCGGAAAAATGGTTCCTGGTATGGGTGGCGCAATGGATCTGCTCAGTGGAGCTAAAAAAGTTATCGTTGCTATGGAACACACTGCCAAAGGAAGACATAAGATTTTGGAAGAGTGTAACTTACCGCTCACAGCATTAGGGGCAGTGGATAGTATCATCACTGAAATGGGCGTAATCAAAGTAACGACTGAAGGACTGCTTTTAACTGAAATCAATCCGGAATTTACTGTCGAAGAAGTACAGGAAGCTACGGGTGCAAAACTTTACGTAGACAAAGAACTAAGAAAAATGGAAATATAAAAAATAATATAAATGGAGGAATAAATTATGGTACAAGGAAAAGTTGTTTTCATTACAGGTGCAGCAAGCGGAATCGGACATGCAATCGGTTTGGAATTTTTAGAAAAAGGTGCCAAAGTCGTCTTCACTGACGTCAACGAAGAAAAACTCAATGAAGTAACAAAAGAATTACAGGCTCAAGGAAAAGACTGCATAGGCATCAAAGTTGATGTAACGAAAGAAGAAGATATCAAAAATGCGTTTGATCAAACGCTCGAAAAATATGGTCGGTTAGATGTTTTACTTAACAATGCCGGTTTACAACACGTTTCACCAATTGAAGATTTCCCTACAGAAAAATTCGAATTCATGATCAAAGTCATGCTGACTGCACCGTTCATGGCAATTAAACATGCGATGCCGATCATGAAAAAACAAAAATTCGGACGCATCTTGAATATGGCTTCAATCAACGGGTTGATCGGATTTGCCGGAAAATCAGCTTACAACAGTGCGAAACACGGCGTTATCGGTTTGACTAAAGTAACAGCTTTAGAAGCGGCTGAATACGGCATTACAGTTAACGCTATCTGCCCGGGTTATGTCGACACACCACTCGTTCGTGGACAGTTGAGCGACTTGGCTGAAACCCGAAACGTTCCTTTGGAAAGTGTGCTGGAAGATGTTATCTATCCATTAGTACCTCAAAAACGTTTGCTTGATGTATCTGAAATTGCACACTTAGCTTTATTCTTGGCAAGTGACGATGCTAAAGGCATAACTGGTCAGGCATCAGTGCTTGATGGTGGCTACACCGTTCAATAATTTTCAAATAAGGGAAAGGAAACGGTAGAGACAGATAAAGTCTGTTTCTACCGCTGTTTCCTTATTAATAACTGTAAGGTCAAAAGGCATAGGGAATGCCTGCAGTATTAAAATGAAGTTCGATTAGATAAGAGGAGTGAAAAAAGTGGAAGTATTAGGTATTATTATTGGGTTATTTATATTGATGGGCTTAGCCTATATGGGCTATTCAATTATTTGGGTTGCCCCACTTGCTGCCGGGTTCGTTGCATGGACAGGCGGTCTTAATTTACTAGAAGCATACACGGGCGTTTATATGTCTGGACTTGTCGGGTTCCTGCAGACATGGTTCCCAGTATTCATGCTTAGTTCCATCTTTGGTAAATTGATGGAAGATACAGGCATGGCACGTTCGATCGCTTTAACGCTTTCTCAATTATTAGGAGAAAAAAGAGCGATACTAGGCGTGTTCATATCTGCTGCTGTACTGACGTATGGCGGGATCAGTTTATTCGTTGTGGTATTTGCGGTTTATCCACTGGCCTTATCTTTATTTAGAGAAGCCAATCTGCCAAGACGTTTGATACCGGCAACCATTGCTTTAGGTGCGTTTACCTTTACAATGACAGCTTTACCAGGAACACCACAAATTCAGAACCTGATTCCTATACCTTATTTCTTCACATCGCCAACTGCCGCACCTATCATGGGTATTGCCGCAGCTTTAGTTATGGCGATCGGTGGTTATTTCTACTTGATGTGGAGACAGAAACAGTTGATCAATAAAGGTGAACTTTTTGACGAACCAAAAGACAACACAGTTGTTGAAGTATCAGATGCAGTCCCTAACGTATTTTTATCATTGATTCCACTTCTATCCGTTTTAATTACGTTGAATATATTGGAATGGAACATTGTCGTCTCATTGATGGCGGGTATTATACTTATTCTGCTTTTAAGCTTACCAAGAATTAGAAGCATTGGTGTGACGAGTTCTGTTAATGCGGGTGCAAAAGGATCCGTTACGGCTATCTTGAATACCAGTGCGGCGGTTGGTTTTGGTACAACGGTACAGGCTGTTCCAGGCTTTGCCATTTTAACTTCTGGTTTAATGTCTATTCCAGGGAATCCACTTGTTTCACTATCAGTAGCGATCAACTTGCTTGCTGGTGCAACAGGTTCAGCTTCAGGTGGTATGGGAATTGCCTTAGAAGCACTTGGTGAACAGTATTATAACTTGTCACAAACATCAGGTATCTCTCCTGAAGCATTCCATAGAGTAGCTTCTATCTCATCGGGTGGTCTGGATGTTCTACCACATAACGGTGCGGTATTGACCTTACTCACGATCACAGGGTTGACTCACAAAGATAGTTATATGGATATCGCTGTTGTAGCGATTGTTATTCCTATTGCTTCTGTTGTTGTCGCTATTATCTTAGCTTCAATGGGCTTATATTAAAAAACAGGACTTCTTTATCAAATATCAGATAGAAAACGAGTGAGCTATGAGAAATCATAGCCTCACTCGTTTTTTCGTTTTGGAGCATATTCGATATAAGTATTGCAATCTTATGTTGGTATTTGCATGCCCTCCAGGCTATCCGAAGCCGAGCTGAAGGGCACGCAATCGGGTAATGCGTGCCCTCCGGCTATCCGAAGCCGAGCTGAATGGCACGCAATTGGTCATCGCATGCCCTCCGGTTATCCGAAGCCGAGCTAAAGGGCACGCAATCGGTCATCGCATGCCCTCCGGCTACCCGAAGCCAAGT
>NZ_JAWOBT010000111.1:0-12937 GCF_046484155.1 Alkalibacterium sp. | reverse complement strand
AAAGAAAATACAAACCCAACAATTGTTATTTTGCAGCACGAATATGGCCTTGATCCTGATAAAAGCGGAGAGGATAGTAAGGGAACGAATTTTGTAGACATGGCAAAGGCGTTTAGTGGCAAGGGGCTCACTACTCTGGTTTACCTTCACACTGTACTTGGCTGCTCGTCAGCGCCGAATCAGGCGCCGAAATGCACGAGCTGACATCGGAACAGGGTTTCGAGAAGGCAATACCTAGTGGTGGAATCATTCCCCCTACCATAACAGCTGCCATTAGGCTACCGTCACCTGTATCACCAAAGACTCCTATTGAGAATGCGTAGGCTGCTTTGTTTACAGGACCACCCATATCAACGGCCATCATGCCACCTAATACTGCACCTAAGAGAACTGCATTACCGGTACCTAGATTATTTAAGAAGTCCAGCATTGCATTATTAATTACGGCAAAGAACGGACCAATTAGGAAGAACATCAATAACCCAACAGTTAATAGACCGAGAACGGGATAAAGTAAAATTGCTTTTATTCCTTCAAAACTTCTTGGTACATTTTTAAGCAGTTTTTTGATCCAGTTCATTACATAACCAGCGACAAAACCGGCTATCAGTCCGCCTAAGAAACCGGCGTTACTATTTACAGCTAGTAAACCACCTGCCATACCAGGAAGTAAGCCCGGACGATCTGCGATACTATAAGCAATGTAACCCGCTAATACCGGGATCAGGAATTGGAAAGCCGAGCCACCGATAGTATTCAAAGAAGTAAACAAGACGCTGTCTGAGCCTAATTGAGCTTCAAACAAGAAAGATAAGGCAAGTAATATCCCGCCACCGACAACAAACGGAAGCATGTGTGATATGCCGTTCATCAAGTCTTTATAGACAGATTGCAGAATCGTTCCACCTTCTCCATCAGTTGAAGAACTTTGTGCTTCATACTGATCACCAGCGTCTAAAATAGGTGCATTGCCCGTACTTGCTTTAGTGATTAATTCTTCTGCCTTTTTGATGCCATCAGATACTGGACGCTGGAGCACATGTTTACCGTTAAAGCGAGCAATATCCACTTTTTTATCAGCTGCAACAATGACTCCGTCTGCTCGACGAATTTCATCTTCAGTTAATATGTTCTTAGCGCCATCTGTGCCGTTTGTCTCTACACGTATTTCCACGCCCATTTCGGCTGCTTTTTTCTTTAAGGCATCTTCTGCCATATAAGTGTGTGCAATCCCTGTTGGACATGCGGTCACAGCGACTACGAATTTCTTATCTTTTTTATCCGACTGTACTTGAGTGACCTCTTCTTCTTTTTCACTTTCTTCAAAGAGTGCTTGTACATCTTCAGGTGTCTGCGTTGTTTTTAATGCTTGAACCACTTCCTCGTCAACAAGCTTTCTTGCGAGCGAGGCTAACACTTCTAAATGGACATTATCTCCACCTTCTGGAGCAGCTATCATGAAGAATATCTCAACGGGTTGTCCGTCTAACGCGTTGTAATTCACACCACTAGATGATTTTGCAAAAAGGACGGCCGGTTTGGCAACTGCTTTGTTTTTTGAATGCGGCATCGCGATACCGTCACCAAGACCTGTAGAGGTTTGTGCTTCACGCTCCATGATTCCTTCTTTAAAGGTATCAAAGTCGTTTACAGCCCCTTCATCAACAAGTCGTTTAATCATTTCATCGATGGCCGATTCTTTCGTTCTTGCTTTTAGATCCATGATCATCAGTTCTTTTTTCAAGACGTCATTAATTTTCATTTACTTTTCCTCCCATTTCTGTATTTTGATTTTAGGTAAGAGTTTGTCTATATCCTCTTTTTTCGCCAGATCTTCTTTAAATGCCGTTGCACTTCCACACGCAAGGCTCATTTTGAAGGCCTCTAGCGGATTTTTTGTTTTCTGATATTCACCGACAAAGCCGCCGACCATAGAATCCCCGGAACCGACCGAGTTAACTAATTGTCCTTCTGGTGCTTCGCTATAATAGACCTCACCATCCATTAAAAAGAGTGCGCCGTCGCCCCCCATGGAAATGATCACGTACTTCGCGCCTTCTTCGAGCATTTTTTTGCCATAGGGAACGATATCAGTTAATTTTTCTAGTGTTACGTCATACAAAGCTTCCAACTCATGTATATTGGGTTTTACTAACAAAGGATTTTTGGATAAAGCCCTATGCAGTTCTGCTCCAGTGGTATCGATAATGAAATCCGCCTTTTTGCTTTTGACAAAATCAATCAGACGTTGATAATAATCGTCGGATAACCCTTTAGGCTTACTGCCAGCTATGATGACCAGATCGTTTTCTTTCAGTTCATCTAATTGCTTATAGAAACGCTGACTCGCTTCTTCATCGATGAATGGGCCATCATCGTTTATTTCTGTTTCTTGTTCTCCTTTTAGTTTAATGTTGATTCGCGTGTCTGCCTCAATGTGCGTGAACTCTGTTCTGACGCCTTCTTCGGTCAGTTTTTCTAGAAGAAGTTGACCGATAAATCCGCCTACAAAACCTAAGGCTACATTAGGCGTATTTAATTGTGTAAGAATTCTGGAAACGTTGATCCCTTTGCCCCCAGGCGTTTTCTGATCTTTCTCGATTCTGTTTAACTGACCCAATTTGATGGGGTCGTTAGGATAGATCACATAATCGATCGATGGGTTTAATGTTACTGTATATATCATCATTTAAGCCTCCAATACTCGTGTATACTCATTTAATTCCTTTTTATCTTCAGGTAACTTGGTGGTGATAATTGTGCAGTCATCAATATCGGCAACTTTCACGAAACTGACGTCCCCTAGCTTAGACACATCGGCTAATATATAGGATTGATTGGACCTCTTTATTGCTTTTCTTTTTATCGCTGCCTCTTCGACATCAGGTGTCGTATAGCCTTGTTCTAAATCAATTCCGTTCATCCCCATGAAAGCTTTGGTAAAGTTGAGCTCTTCCAGCTGTCGTTCTGCAACGGAACCAATAATCGCTTTTGTCCGTTGCTTGATCTTACCTCCCACTAGAATGGAATCTATATTATAATCGGTCAACAATGAAGCATGAGGGACACCATTGGTAACGACTGTGATATTTTTTCCTTCCAGATAGGGGATCATCGTGTATGTCGTTGTCCCGGCATCCAAATAAATAACTTCATAATCATCGATCAATGAAGCCGCCAGTCGACTGATCCTTTCTTTTTCCTGCATGAATTTGACCGTTTTTTCATCCATGGTCGGTTCATCCACTGGTTTGCGTTTCTTTTTGGCTCCACCATGAATACGAACCAATTTATTTTGATTTTCCAAAGTGGTTAAATCACGTCTTATCGTTGATTCTGAATGATTTAACTGTTCGACTAGCTCTTGGACTGTAATCATATTTTTCCACTCAAGTTGATCAAGAATAAATGTGTGCCTTTCTTCTGTAAGCACTTTCTTCACCTCTTTAAATGAATTTTATCATTTATTGTTTATCATTTCAATCATTTACCTTTATAATCGTTCAAATTCGTTCATTTATTTTGAAATCGTCTTATATTGTTCTTTTAAAGGGGTTAATTTTTCATCCTACGTGTCATTCTGATCACTGGCAACTTCCATCCTTTAGAACTATGTCGTTATGCTGATAGATAAAAAAAAGATCTCCAATGCAAAATTATCTTCTGCATCAGAAATCTTTTTTATATTTTATTCAGTTTAGAAGAAGAGTACCCCTAACGCCATGAGTATACATGAGACGACGAAGATGATACCGACCAGTTTTGCAACATATCTCCACCAGGTTGTCAGCTCTACTCCGGCAATCGCCAAGGCACCCATAACCACACCAGAAGTAGGGGTGATCAGGTTGACTATCCCACTTGCTGATTGGAAGGCAGTGACAACGATATCTTGAGCAACACCTACAAAGGTTCCAAGTGGTCCCATGATCCCCATCGTCGCACCTGCAAGGCCAGACGTTGAAGGAATCAGGAAGGATAGTGGAATATAGAAGATATAGGTTAGAATCGAGAACAAGACTGGAGAAAAGTCAGACAATCCTACTTCTCCGAAATGCAATATCGTCGCAGTGATCATTCCTTCATTCATGATGACTTGAATACCACGGGCGACAGCTACAATTAACGCAACACTGAGTAAGTCTTTTGCGCCATTAACAAAGCCTGAAACAATTTCGCTTTCCGGCAATCTGTAAATCATACCTATGATGACAGCCATGGCGAAGAACAGCATGGTGATCTCCACGAAGTACCAGTCTCCAAGCGGAACCATTTGCTGACCTAAAACTGTTCCGATAAATGGAAGTCCCATTAACCATGAATTGATCGTTTCAAAAATCGTCCAGTTTTCATTGAGCAGCGTCCAGGGTACAAGCCCCAGGATCATCAACAAGAAAGTCAATCCGAATAAGCCGATGACTATTTTTTGTTTGGAATTCATTTTATCTTCTGTTTCTTTTGTTTTGAATTTCTTTTTGTTAGCTTCATAGTCTTCATACACCAATGATGCTTCTGGGTTTTTTTGTACTTTTGAGGCATAACGATACACGTATATCGTGGCTATCGCATACATCACAAAGAAGAAGACTAAACGTAACCCGATACCTTGACCTGGGCTTATACCCAAGGCCTGTGAAGCAACACCCGTGGCAAACGGGTTAACGGTCGAACCAAGCACGCCCACGCCGGCTCCGAGTAACACAACAGAAACCGCCACTAGACTGTCAAAACCTACCGCTATCATGACAGGAATGATCAACGGATAGAAGGCAAGGGTTTCCTCAGCCATTCCGTACGTTGTGCCCCCTAATGCGAAGATAAACATTAGAATAGGAATCAATAGTTTTTCGCGCCCCTTATTGGCTGCGACAACTTGTGCAATAGCCGTGTCAAGTGCGCCGGTTTTATCGACAACACCTAAGAACCCACCAACGACTAAAATAAATAGCGACACTTCTATCGCTCCCGGAGTGCCATCGGTTCCCAACATTCCTTTAACGGGAGCCATGAAGACATCCCATAACCCTTGCGGTTGTTGATCAACATAAGCGAAAGTCCCGGCAATAATATTCCCGGCTTCATCCACTTCATAACTACCAGCAGGAACAAACCATGTGAAAATTGCCATAACAATGATGATAATAAATAGTATGGTAAATGATGAC
Organism: Alkalibacterium sp.; assembly: GCF_046484155.1. GTDB lineage: Bacteria > Bacillota > Bacilli > Lactobacillales > Carnobacteriaceae_A > Alkalibacterium. The sequence continues at coordinate 7,772 of NZ_JAWOBT010000111.1, read as the reverse complement.
GGTAACGACATCAATTTATCTTTGAGTTTATTTTGAGCCATTTTTACCCCTCCAAATAACTTATTATTAGATCATAATCAACGCGTAATGATTGTACCACCGTTCTCTGATATAGCTGCTTGAATATTTTCCAAAGATGTAATAATTGCTTTACCCGAAGGATTGTTTTCCACGAATTTTAATGCAGCTTCTACTTTCGGTAACATGCTTCCAGCAGCAAATTGCTTCTCAGCGACATATTTCTGCATTTCTGCAACGGTCACTTCGTTCAGCACTTTTTCGTCTGCCTGTTGATAATTGACCATGACATTCTCTACACCGGTCAAGATGACTAAGAGGTCAGCTTTCAAACTGACAGCCAACGTTTCTGAAGCAAAGTCTTTATCGATGACAGCTTCTACTCCTATATAGTCGTCTCCTTTCTTAATGACAGGAATACCACCCCCACCTACTGTGATAGGTATGATGTCATTTTCAATTAAAGTTTTAATGACGTTTATTTCTTTGATGCTGATAGGCTTAGGTGAAGGCACTACTTTTCTCCAACCTCTGCCGGCATCTTCGATAAATTTAGCCCCAGTTTCTTTCATCTGTACTTTTCCGTCTTCTTCTGACAGGAAAGGACCTACTGGTTTAGATGGATGCTCAAAAGCTGGATCGTCTTCAGATACAACGACCTGCGTCACGATCGATGCCACGTCATTATTTAATCCTTTTTCTTTTAAGGCCTTAGATAAGGCCGCTTGAAGCCAGTATCCGATACTTCCCTGGGTCATAGCAACACACGTGTCTAGTGGCATAGCCGGATTCTTCTCGCTATCGGCTGCAACCTGTTGTAAAAGCAGATTGCCGACTTGTGGTCCGTTACCGTGTGAAACAGCAATCGCATCGCCATTTTCTACAAATTGGACAAGATACTTAGCCGTATGTTCCAAAGCTTTTTGCTGTGCTTGCGCAGAAGAATCGTCAGTCAGGATAGCGTTCCCACCTAATGCGATGACAATTTTACGTTTGGTCAAAGTTATCACTCTCTTTCTTTCCAAATTAATTTTAAATAAACTGACTGGTATTACCCAGTCAGTTATTTAAGTTTTTTTATACGCGTGGAATAAACAAGTTGCCTAATGTTGCAGCCATAATGGCTTTAATTGAATGCATACGGTTCTCAGCTTGATCAAACTGACGCGCATGTTTGCTTCTAAAGACTTCATCTGTGACTTCCATCTCGGTTTCGCCAAAGTCTTTTTCAACCATTTTCCCGTATTCAGTTTCTGTGTTGTGGAAAGCAGGTAAGCAGTGGAGTAAGATCGTTTCATCCTTACCTGTGGCTTTCATCATATCCATATTGATTTGGTAAGGTTTCAGCAATTTGACTCGTTCTTCGAATTTGTCTTCTTCACCCATGGATACCCAGACATCCGCGTACAGTGCATCAGCGCCTTTGACGCCTTCTTTGACATCGTCGGTGATCATAATTTTACTGCCGGATTTTTCTGCGTATTCTTTAGCCATTTTGACTAATTTGTCATCTGGGAACAGTGATTCAGGTGATACAATATGCACGTTCACGCCTAAAATTGCGCCGGTGATCAACAAGCTGTTGGCCACGTTGTTACGGCCGTCACCAGTATAAGCTAATGTCAGTCCTTCTAATTTTCCGAAATTTTCTTTGAGTGTCAAATAATCAGCAATCATTTGTGTAGGGTGCCACTCATCTGTCAAACCATTCCAGACCGGAACGCCCGAGTGTTCTGCCAAGAGTTCAACATTTTCTTGTTTGAAGCCACGGAATTCGATTCCGTCAAACATTCCGCCTAAAACTTTTGCTGTATCTTCAACGGATTCTTTTTTGCCTATTTGAATATCATTTGTTCCTAGAAATTCCGGATGTGCACCTAAATCGATCGATGCTACTGTAAACGCTGAACGGGTACGTGTTGATGATTTTTCAAATAACAACGCGATATTTTTTCCTTCTAAATAACGATGAGGAATCCCTTTTTTCTTCATTTCTTTCAGGTGAGCTGAAAAATCAATGAAATACATCAATTCTTCTTTCGTGAAATCTATCTCTTTTAATAAGCTACGACCTTGGAATACGTTTTGCATATTTTTTTCCTCCTAATATATTATATATACTTTATTTATTATACATCTTTTCTGACAAGAGGCATACTCATACAGCGTGGACCGCCACGACCTCTTGATAATTCGCTCGATTCTACTTCGATAACTTTAATCCCTTTTTCTCTCAACAGTGCATTGGAGACATAGTTCCTGTCATAAGTGACTACGACACCCGGAGCAATAGCTAGCGTATTCGACCCGTCATTCCACTGTTCCCTTGGAGCCGCAATCGCATCGCCGCCACCACATTGAATGAGCTCGATGTCTTCTACGCCCAGCGCATCTTTCAACACTTTGGTCAAATCCTTCTCGTGCGTGATTTTAACTTTTCCAGCTTCCTCTGATCTTTCCAGAATATAGGTGTCGATCGACCCGTCGAGCTCTAAGATGCCAGGATGGATGGTGAATTTATTGTGATCGATCATCGTGAAGACGGTATCCAAGTGCATCATGGCCCGCACATTAGGGATTTTAATGGCTAAAACTTTTTCGAAAGAAGACCCTTTTTCAAATAATTTGATAGCCAACTCTTCGATCGCTTTTGCCTCCGAACGTTGAGAAATACCGACAGCCAAGACTTTATCATTTAAAATGAGTTCGTCTCCACCTTCCATATGTGTGGATTCTTCACGGTCTCTCCATATTTCGATCCCGCTATTTTTAAAGCGCGGATGATTATTCATGATCGTTTGAAGGAATAAGGTTTCACGTTTACGTGCTTCAAATGTCATATTGTTGATGGTCAGACCGTTTCCGATCGAAGCGCCAGGGTCGCGTGTGAAGTAAAGATTTGGCATAGGATCCATGTAAAATGGATATTGCTCGCGATCACTGATATCTGCAAGATGATTGGATTCAACTTCCACTTCATTCTTACGTACGCCAGCCATGATTTTTTCGACCATTTCAAATGTTTTCATTGAAAGCAAATACTCTTTCAGTACTCTATACACATTCTTTGATGAAATATCCGATTCATTCAGCATCGTTTCTACAAATGACTCTTTGGTATCGGAGGCATCGATTGCTTCAGCCGATAATTTTTCAAGATACAAGACCTCTACTCCGTTATCTCTTAAAGCATCTGCAAACTTATCATGCTCCTTCTGGATAACACGCAAGTGCGGAATGTCATCAAACAGCAACCGTTCCATAATATCGGGTGTCAGATTTTCGATTTCTTTACCCGGTCTTTTCAATAGAACCGTCTGCAATTCTCCTATCTCCGAGAACACATGTATAGGTTTCGTTTGTTCTGTCTTAGTTGTATTGTTCACTTTGTTTCCTCCTTAATTTATTTGCTACCTGTATGATAGCACTTACAAAGAGCGTTGTTAAGAGCATGTAAACGCTTGCTTAGGCCTGTCATTTGCTTTAATTGTATAAAAATTACTTATTTGTATAAATAACTGGATACTGTCCTGAAAAAATGAATAATATAACGAGTTATACAAAAAATATTAAAAATAAGTTTACTCTAATAATATTATTAAATTTTTCACAAACTTTGTCTTTCACTCCTTCATCACGATCGATTTCTTAATTAAAGACCATCATACTAGCGTTTCAATGCACTTTTTCTCTCTGCTTAAATCGTATGACTCATTTTTTTCAACATATTTCCCTCACCTTTATTAACTATAATCTCATTTATGAAATTTTTCAATTTATACTACTTATTTATTCATTTAAAGTAAGGGGGCGTTAATTTCGACGTTACTTGTTTACATTAACATTAAAATTTGATAAGCTTAGTAACATAAATTAAAAATTAAATGAATGGATGAGGCGCAAAAATCATCAGTACTCGTTTTATAAGGACCTGTAAGTCCAAGATGAGGAAAGGGAAATTTGCCGAAACCGTTTGCTTCTTACAGAGAGCAGACGGTTGGGCTGCATATGAAGAATATGCGGACTGCCGTATAGCTATAGGCTAAACGGAGTGCTTCCGCTTGTGACGATATCTTTTTGCGAACAAGTCGGCATTCCCGACTTGTTTTTTTGCATTCATACCATTGTTATCACATATCATCCAAGAGAAGGAGTCGTTATGAAAAGAAGTGTTTTAAAATTTGGAGGATCAAGCGTTGCCGATTTCATAAAAATCAAAGAGATTGCAAACTATCTCAAGTCACGTATCGAAAAAGATGAACAGTTGATTGTTGTTGTCTCGGCGATGGGAAAAACGACTGACGACTTGCTGACTTCAGTGAGCCAATTGACATCCAATCCTAACGATAAGGATTTAGCTATGTTGCTCAATACGGGCGAACAGCAAAGCATTTCATTTCTATCTTTAGTTTTAAACGACTTGAACGTGCGAGCTAGACCGCTAACTGGCTATCAGGCAGGAATAGAAACGACTGGGAAGCATTTAAAAAGTAAAATTTCTTCAATAAAATCAGATTTCCTGGAAGAATTATTTGAAAATCACGATTTACTTATTGTCGCCGGGTTTCAGGGTTTCAATAAAGAAGGCGAACTCACCACTCTTGGTCGCGGGGGATCAGATACCACGGCTGTAGCTATCGCTTCTGCTTTAGATTGTCCCTGTGAGATTTACACAGATGTGTCGGGTGTGTACAGTACCGACCCGCGTATCTTTCCGGAAGCTAAGCGTCGGGACACCATTTCATTTGAAGAAATGATGGAAATGTCTGCTCTAGGCGCCGGTGTCCTCGAAACGCGTAGTGTGGAATTAGCTTGTAATCATAACGTCCCTCTTTACCTGGGAAAAACATTATCTACCGAGAAAGGAACATGGATCGTGCCAAATAATCAAATGCTTGAACGTAAAGCCGTGACCGGGGTCGCCTTAGATAAAGAAATGGCTCACGTCACCATCACGTATCAACAAGAAACCAAAACCTTCTTAACTGATTTGTTCATCAAATTAGAAAAAGCAGAAATAAATATCGATATGATTTCTCAGATCCAAAACCAGGACGGTCTGCAGCTGTCCTTTACATTCAAAGAGTCTGAAGAACGCGAGTTGAATCATTTGTTCGATTCTCTGAAAGAATCTTATACTGACTTATATGTAAAAATCGAAACAACCTATTGTAAAGTCTCCGTCATTGGAGCCGGTATGCGGGATATGACCGGTGTCGCTTCTAAGATATTCAAGCTTTTATTATCCTCCGACATTCCTTTTTACCAAGTCACGACTTCAGAAATCAGCATCTCTTATGTCGTTGACGGAAAAAACGGAGAAAAAGCGACCCGCTTATTATGTCAGACCTTTGATTTATAAAACTGATTCAAAAGAAAGGACGATACCATGTATAAACTAGCTCTAGTGGGTGCCACCGGTTTGGTTGGCCAGACGATGCTCCACTTATTGGAACAGAAAAACATCCCTTTCTCCTCTTTGACCCTTTTTTCATCCGCGCGTTCAGCCGGAAAAAGCGTTGAATTCAAAGGTGAGACCTATACCGTTGAAGAACTGACGGAAGAAAAAGCTAAGGGAGATTTTGATTATGTCTTGATGTCTGCCGGTGGAGAGATAAGTTTACACTTCGCTCCCCTCTTTGAAGAAGCCGGTGCCGTTGTGATCGATAATTCCAGTGCCTGGCGCATGGATGACACCATTGACCTGATTGTTCCAGAAGTAAATAAAGCGAGCCTTAAACGCAGGATCATCGCTAATCCCAACTGTTCTACGATACAGTCAGTCATTCCGCTCAAACCTTTGGCTGATGCCTTCGGATTGAAACGTGTGGCCTACACGACCTACCAGTCAGTATCGGGATCCGGCTGGAAAGGCATAGCAGATTTAGACAAAGGCGAAAAAGGCGAGGCACCGGAGACTTATCCGAAACCTATTTACCATAACGTTATCCCGCAAATCGATGTCTTTTTAGAAGATGGGTATACCAAAGAAGAAGAAAAGATGATCAAAGAAACGCAAAAAATATTAAATGATGCCTCGATCGACGTCACAGCAACATGCGTTCGCGTTCCCGTTCCTCATGCACACGCCGTTGCCATGAACATCACGTTGAAGCAGGCCCCCACTGTTGCGGAGCTGAAAGCCGTCTTAGGAGACTTCCCTTCTATTATCGTCATGGACGACCCGTCGCGTGAGATTTACCCTACCCCCCTGGATGCCGCTCATAAAGAAGGCGTCTTTGTCGGTCGCATCAGAAAAGATAACAGCCTGCCTGACACCTATCATTTATGGTCGGTGAGCGACAACATACTCAAGGGCGCCGCTTTAAATGCTGTTCAAATACTTGAAGAACTTATCTCCAGAAAGGATGATTAATTTGACACGATTATTTACCGGTGCAGCTGTTGCAGTCACGACCCCCTTTATAGAAGGTAACGTGGATTATGACAGTTTCAAGAATCATTTGATTTTCTTAAAAGAAAACAGCATCCAAGCTTTTGTGGTCAACGGTACCACGGGTGAAGCTACCACCTTGACACGTAAAGAAAAAACCAGCTTGTTGTCCATTGCGATGGATGTGGCAGATGACGCGATTCCAGTGATTGCCGGGACAGGTTCGAACAATACAGCTGAGGCTGTCATCCTTTCTCAGGAAGCTGAAAAGCTAGGCGTAGACGGCCTGTTGGTCATCACCCCTTACTACAACAAGACAAGTCAAAAAGGCCTGCTTGCTCACTTTACTGCGATTGCCGATGCGGTTTCCATTCCGATCATTTTATATGATGTCCCCTCACGTACAGGGGTAACGATCGCACCAAAAACGCTGGAAATCCTGGCTCAGCATCCAAACATCATTGGTCTGAAAGACGCGACCGGTGACTTGGCTCATCTCAGCCGTCTTCAAGGGGTCGTAGCGGACTCGTTCTCGTTTTACAGCGGGAATGATGACTTGGCCCTACCCTTCTTCTCATTAGGCGGACACGGCCTTATCTCGGTCCTGGCCAATGCTTTACCGAATGATTATCAGAACATGTATGTGGCGTCATTAGAACAGCCCAAACTGGCCGCGGACATCCACCGCAAGCTCTTTCCTTTAGTGGATGCTTTAGGTATCGATGTTAACCCGATCCCGATCAAAGTGTTGACCAGTCACTTAGGCTACGGCGCTTATTCACTGCGCTTACCGCTCGTCCCCCTTGAAGAGGCTGCTCAAAATGCTTTAACTGAGCTCTTCGATCACACAAGAAAGGATGCGTAAAATGAAGATTTTACTAGTCGGATACGGGACGATGAACAAACGCGTAGCCAAACTCGCTGAAGAGAACGGACATACCATCGTTGGAGCAGTCACGCCAACGGAGGAAAAGGACTGTCCCTATCCTCTCTTCGGGTCACTAAATGAAGCATTGCCCGAAACCGATTGTGTGATCGATTTTTCACACCCGACCTTGACCAAAGAACTGTTGACCTCTGATCTCAACGTCCCGATGGTGATTGCGACCACCGGTGATAAAGAGACACTGCTTGCATTGATGGACAAAAAAGCGACGCAGGTTCCCGTATTTTTCAGCGCCAATATGAGCTACGGCGTCCACATCGTAACGCAGCTGCTCGAAACCATCGCCCCGCTCATGGATGACTATGACATTGAGATGATCGAAAAGCATCATAATCAGAAAATCGATGCCCCAAGCGGAACGTTGATAAAACTGCTTGACGCGATCACTGAAAAGGCCCGTCCCGATGCTCAGAC
>NZ_JAWOBT010000109.1:0-4047 GCF_046484155.1 Alkalibacterium sp. | reverse complement strand
ATTGACGGTCTTATTTGTCAGCTTTTTAGGAGGAAGCCAAGGTGATCAAAAAATCACCACGCGCACTTACAGTGAAGAACTGACGAGTGAGGAACTGGATGAATGGATCGCTAAACTCAATGAAGACGATACATTTGTCTTTGAAGCAAGTGATCATGACACCATATATGAACGCATTCGAATGAATGAGACATCGTTCGCCCTGGAATTGAACGAAGAGAGCTATCGCTTCTTAGTCGGGCGTGAGGATATGGAACTGTCTCCCATCATTCAGCATGTTGACCAGGTATTTTCCAGAGAATTACGCATTGCCCGATTGGAAGAAAATGACTTGTCAGGACCCTTTGAACCGCAGACGTTCATCGAACTGAATACCGTTGTGAATAGTGAGGGGGCCACTGTCAGTCAGGGTTTTCCGGTTGGCATCCTGGCGGGGATGACCTTCTATTTCTCGGCATTCTCAGTGTTTTATCTTATGATAAATTTGATCGAAGAAAAGAAAACGGGCACCTGGAACCGGCTCATATTTTCTCCTTTGAGTAAGACCCAAATATATATGGGGCAAATGCTGCACTACTTTTTAGTCGGATTCTTTCAAATCACTTTATCGTTCATCATCTTGAGTCAGTTGATAGATGTCGATTTAGGCACGAATTACGTGGCCATGCTGGCGGTTATCCTGAGTTTCATCTTCGCGATCGTAGCTCTAGGGATGTTCATTATAGGGCTCGTCGACTCACCTCAGCAGCTGCAGATCGTTATTCCTATCGTAGCCACATCTATGGCGATGATCGGCGGAGCGTTCTGGCCGCTTGAAATCGTTAATAACCGCGTCCTGTTGTTCTTGGCCGAACTGATGCCGATCAAACATGGCATTCAGGGCATGATGGGTGCTGTGGATCAAGGTAAAACCGTGAGTGAGCTGTTTGAGCCCATTGCTGCCTTACTTTTCATGGGGGTACTCTTCATGGGGATCGGACTGAATTTGATCGAACGTGTCTCTGAAAAAAGCAGCTTATAATTTCCGAATACAATAGAATGTTATGGATTGACCGCCCTGGTCAGGTATGCTACAGTAAGCCTATAAACAGAGCGGTCAACTTTTTTCAGTCTAAACTGACCGAAGTGGTCAAATCCTTTAAGAAAGGAAAATCCGATGAAAGATGCATTTTTATCCCTGGAAAAGGACAAGCAGGAGAGGATACTCAACGCAGCGTTCAAAGAGTTCAGTGAAAAAGGCTATAAAGATGCCTCGACGAACAAGATAGCTAAAGAGGCGGGGATAGGAAAAGGCACATTATTTTATTATTTCGGCAACAAAGAAAACCTGTTTCATCAGCTGGTCGATGAGGCGTTTGACATTGCCAACCGGGAATATCTGAGCAAAGTGAACTTTGATGAAACGGATTTTTTCAAGCGTATTGAAGAAATGAGCGTCCTGAAGTGGAACGCCTATACGAAACATGAGCAGGCCTTTAGTTTCATGTCTCATGTCCTGTTGCACTCAAAAAAGTACGCATTGCCAAATGACTTGACGTCCAAACGGGAACAGGCTGAAAAGATTTGGGAAAGTTTACTGACGAAGAATATCGATTTTTCCAAATTCAGAGATGACATTCCCAAAGAAGCCTCTTTTAATTTTATCCGCTGGACGATCGAGGGTTATCGTACCGAACTGGAGCAACGGTTAAAACACGAACCCGTCGAGCAGTATACGAATGAGCATTTAAAACCAATGTACGATGAATTTTATGATTATTTGGCTTTACTCAAAAAGATCTATTACAAAGACACTAGTGACGGATAGTTTTGAAAAACAAGAGCAAAGATCGGAGTGCTTTTCATATGAGAGACAAAGTGTGTTTAATTACGGGTGGGAATTCAGGGATCGGAAAAGCAGCAGCCATTCAACTGGCTCAACTTGGCATCAAGGTGATCATTGGGTGTAGAAATGAGGAAAGAGGCAGCGCAGCGCTGAAAGAAATTAAAGATAAAAGCAAAAATGAGCACGTTGAACTATTGCTGATAGATCTGAGTTCTCAAACATCCATAAAAAAGGCAGTCAACGCATTTAAATCAAAGCATAAGGTGCTGGATATACTCATTCACAATGCCGCTGACTTTGACATCAGCAGAAAAACACCGCAGTTTTCAAAGGAAGATGTCGAAACGGTCTGGGCTACAAATCATATCGGTCCGGTTTTATTGACGGAGCTCTTAATGGACGAACTCAGGCAAAGTGAACAGGGAAGAATCATCACTGTTTCTTCCCAGGGCCTGATCATGCACCCATTTTTAAAAGTCGATCTGGAGGATCCGGAGTTAAGAGAAAGAAAATACAGTGTGGAAAAGGCTTATTATCAGTCGAAACTTGCTCAGGTCATGTACACGTACTGGCTTTCGGAAAAGTTGAAGGACACACCCGTCACAGTCAACTGTATCAGGGTGACGAATGTGAAAATCGATATAGACAGGTATCCCGATATATCGGGGGTGATGAAACGCATGTATTCAGTGAAAAGCAGGTTTTCCATATCGCCGGAAAAAATGGCTGAAACATACACTTATCTGGCAACCTCTCCGGAGGTCGAACATGTCACAGGGAAATATTTCAACGAAAAAAGAGAGACAGTTTCATCATCAAACTATAGTCAAAACCAGGATGATATTCGTGAAGTCATGGGGATGACGATGAAATATATAAGAGTTTAGAGACAGCGTAAAGAGGTAATTATTAAGTCTGAGGAGTGATGAGTAGATGGAAAAAGTCGTGGAAATCAAGGGATTGAAAAAAGCATTCGGAAAGACACAGGCATTATCAGATGTCAGCTTCAGTGTACAAAAAGGAGAGATCATGGGTTTTATTGGTCCAAACGGAGCGGGTAAATCAACGACCCTTCGTATCCTGCTCGGTCTGATCAAGGCAGATGACGGGCAAGCCTCGATATTTGGACAAGACGTCTGGAATGATGCCGTTGAGATCCATAAGCGCGTTGCTTATGTGCCAGGGGATGTAAACTTGTGGCCTAATTTAACGGGCGGCGAAGTGATCGATCTATTCCTCAGCATGCGCGGACAGAAAGTGGATAAAGAGCGCAAAGAAGAACTGATCAAACGCTTCGAATTTGATCCGACAAAAAAATGCCGCACTTATTCAAAAGGGAATCGCCAGAAAGTCGCTCTCATATCGGCGTTTGCGGCCGATGCCGATGTGTACATCTTTGACGAACCGACAGCCGGCCTGGACCCGCTGCAAGAACGCGTCTTCCAGAAGCAGGCCCGTGAAGTCAGAGCCAGGGGAGCCAGTATTCTGCTTTCCAGTCATATACTGTCGGAAGTTGAACAGCTCTGTGATACGGTAGCCATAATCAGCCAGGGGAAAATCGTCGAATCAGGGTCGCTCGATGAACTCAGACACTTGACGCGCACACAAATCATCTTTAAAACGAATGAAGACGTGCCTTTGCTGGCTGACCAGGCGTTTGCTCACGATGTCGTGCATGAAAAAGGGGAGACGATCTTCCAGCTGGATAGTGATAAAATGGCAGATTTTTTACGATTCATCGAACCCTATCACGTCACAAAATTAGAAAGTGCCCCTCCTAAACTCGAAGATCTGTTCATGCGTCACTATGAAACAACTAAAGGGGGAGTTTAGATGGCTTCTCAGGCATTTGCTCAGACGAGTCGTTTGTTTCGCTTTGCTTTAAAGAAAGATTGGGTAAAAATCAGTATATGGTTACTCGGAGCTGCTTTATATGTATTCATCGGTGTCTTTGCGTTCGTAGAAGTCTATGGCGACCCGGCGGAACGTGAAGCTATGGCTCTCGCCATGCAAAACCCGGCCATGGAAGCTTTGTTCGGACGGTCGATCGGTGAAGGCAATTATACGATCGGCGCCATGTACAGTCATATGATGACCGTGTTGGGTTTTGTCTTGTTTGCTATTATGTCTATTTTACAGGTTGTCAGAAATACCCGTTCCGAAGAAGAAGACGGTATTTTAGAACTGATTCAGGCTCAACCGACCGGAAGAGTGGCTCACAC
>NZ_JAWOBT010000016.1:0-19713 GCF_046484155.1 Alkalibacterium sp. | reverse complement strand
GGTACCAAGTAGTCCCGACTTCGGCATACTCAGGAGAGAATCTCGGTGAGTGGTGCCAAGCTGGCCTGACTTCGGCATACTCAGGCGGGAATCTCGGTGAGTGGTACCAAGCAAGCCCGACTTCGGCATACTCAGGCGGGAATCCCGGTGAGTGGTGCCAAGTTGGCCCGGCTTCAACCTTATTCAACCTTAATCGGTCCTTCGATTTCAGATTAGTCTTTAAGAACACAAAAAAGCAGTATCCAAGTGGTTTTCCGCTCGAATACTGCTTGATGCTGTTATGATCGATTTAAGTGATTATTTTTCTTGTTTAAGAGGTTTTACCATAACGAAGACCAAAGCAGCACCTGTCATCAGCATTCCAATCAACAATGCTGAATTTGTTTCGATTCCTGTTTCAGGTACATCAGTTTCTTCCATATCTACTTCTTGTAGAGTGAAGTCTGAAGGTACGAGTACAGTATCGATAACGTGGATGACACCATTTGTAGCTTCGATATCTGTGTCGACGATCATTGATTCATTAACCATAGGGTCTCCACTTAAATCAAATGTTACCATCTCACCATTCACTGTTTCAGCTTCCATACCATCAGTTAAGTCTCCAGCTAATACTTTACCGGGAACAACATGGTAAGTTAAGACTTTCGCCAAATCAGGTTGAGCTAATAATTCTTCTGCAGTGATGTCTAATGCTTCAAGCAAATCTGCAAAAGCTTGATTTGTAGGTGCGAATACTGTAAATGGACCCTCACCTTGCAATGTTTCGACTAGTTCAGCACGTTGCAATGCAGATACTAAAATACTGAAATCGTCATTTCCTAAAGCAATTTCGACAATATCTTGTTCGCCTTCCTCGTGCATATCAGCGAATGCGGTTGGAGCTAGAGCGACTGTGAGTGCGAATGCGGTAATAAACGACAGAAAAACTTTGACCAATTTTGACATGGTGTATCTCTCCTTTATTAATAAGATGGTAAAATTGATTACTCAACTTTACATGTTTATAATAAGTGTATAGAATAAATTAGTCAATCATAACGACCTCGAGTCATAATTTTTTTTAGGAGGGAAGTAAATGAAGAAGAACTTACTGCTTTTAGCGCTAGCCACAGCCTTTTTACTACAATTAAATGTTCTCATACGTTCAAATATCGAACAATCTTCGACCGCCGAAGTCCCTCCTCTTTCAACGTCAGCGGATGACGAACGGATAGACGGAGCGACATTTTATACAAATGATGAAATAATTGCTGAACCTATTGATGAGAAGCCAGAAGAAGATTCCAACGCATTCACCTTTTTGTCTAACCCTTCAGCTGAATATTATTCATTGAATTCGGATTATGTGGGGTGGATCGAAATGGCTGGGACCGTGATCGACTACCCGGTAGTACGAGGTCAGGATAACGACTTCTATCTGGAACATGATTTTTACAAGGAAGAACATATATTGGGAGCCATATTCATGGACTACCGAAATGTCGGAATGGGCCTGGACGATCACAGTATCCTCTACGGGCATCACACTAACACCGGCTTGATGTTCGCCGATCTGGAAAAATTTTTATCTGAAGAATTTACTGCACCCAACTCGACGATTGAATTCCAGGACCCTTACTCAAAACGAACGTATGAAATCTTTTCCGTGCATGTCTCACCTGCTGACTCTGGTTATATCCGGACATCTTTTGAAGGAGATGACTTGGCAACCTATTATGAAGAATTAAAAGCAGCTTCCTCTTTTCCGATAGAATCTGAATTTAAACCGGATCAAAAGTTGCTCACCCTGATTTCTTGTAACTACACGGTGGATGATGGACGTATATATGTCCATGCGTATGAAGTAACCGAATAAAAAAATAAAAGATGCAAAAAAGAGATGATCTCTTTTTTGCATCTTTTTAAATTAATCGGGTTTGATGATTTCAACAGCATCTTTGCCGTCTTTTTCTTTCATCGAAACTTTCACTTGTTCTTGTTTGGATGTCGGGATGTTTTTTCCGATAAAGTCCGCTTTGATCGGGATCTCGCGGTGTCCTCTATCCGTTAATGAAGCAACCATGATTTTCTCGGGACGTCCCAAGTCGATCACCGCGTCCATGGCCGCACGAATCGTACGGCCGGTATAAATAACATCATCGACCAAGATCACAACTTTTCCTTTGACATCGACAGGAAAGTCTTGACCTTTCACTTCAGGGTCATCCACTTCTTCAGGAAAATGACGGTCATCACGGTAAAGGGTGATATCCAGTTCGCCTACCGGAACGGCTTTCCCCTCAATTTCTTCGATTTTTTCAGCAAGGCGTCGGGCAATAAAAACCCCACGTGTTTTGATACCCGCCAAGACGAGGTTTTCAGTCCCCTTATTTCTCTCGATAATTTCATAAGATATGCGCGTCAGCGCGCGGTTTAATGCCACATCATCCAAAATTGATACAATTTTTGACATCGATTAGACTCCTTTCGCTGTTTTTAACGTTGTTTTACCCATTCGAGGGTTTCGTTAAAGTAATCCGGTAATGGTGCGTTGAATGTCAGGCGTTCTCCGGTTCTAGGATGTACGAAAGATAATGACGCTGCATGCAGGAATTGTCCCTCGCCTTCGAGCGTTTTTCTAGGTCCGTAAAGTGGATCGCCTGCCATACGGTGACCGATATATTCTAAATGCACTCTGATCTGGTGCGTGCGTCCTGTTTCCAAGTTCAAACGGAGCAATGTGTATTCAGTGAAACGCTCAATCACTTCGAAATGTGTCACAGATTCTTTACCGCCTTGCACAACCGCAAATTTCTTGCGGTTTTTCGGATCGCGTCCGATCGGGGCATCGATGGTTCCTTTGTTATTCTCAATATTGCCGTGAACCAGTGCGATATATTCCCGCGTGGCTGTTTTTTCCTGTAATTGTTCAGCCAGTTTTTCATGAGCTAAATCATTTTTTGCGACCATCAGTAAACCGGAAGTATCTTTATCGATACGGTGTACAATACCGGGTCTTATTTTCCCGTTGATTCCGGACAAGTCTTTGACGTGATAAAGTAAAGCATTCACTAGTGTTCCACTTGAGTGACCAATGGATGGGTGAACGACCATGCCCTGGGGTTTATTAATAACCACCACATCGGCATCCTCGTATATGATATCTATCGCGATATCTTCTGGTTGCGCATCTATTTCTTCCGGTTCTTTTATGGTGACATGGACAACGTCGCCTGTTTGAACCTTGTAATTTGCTTTAACTTCTGCCTCATTCACGGTAACCAGGCCCTCTTTGATCCATAACTGGACTTGATTGCGTGAATTTTCGTTCAATTTGTCGCTTATAAATTTATCCAGACGTCCCTTTTCGTTCGAGACATGAAATATTTTTGTTTGATCCATTTTAGTTCGTTCCAACTTTCTTCTGCTTGTATTCTTTCCATTCGTCAAGGATTAGGTATAACATCATTAAGCCTACACCGACAGTTAGTGCCGCATCGGCTACATTAAATATTGGGAAATCAATAAATTCCAATCGCACCATATCCACAACGAACTGATGAATCAGTCTATCGATAAAATTACCAACGGCACCACCTAGGATCAAACTCAATGAAAATGCAAAGAGTTTATCGTTCTTCCCGTAACTGTGTAAATAATAGATGATGACGCCTACGACAATAAGTGTCACGATATAAAAGAAAATCATCTGACCTTCGAGTATGCTCCATGCTGCCCCTGTGTTCTGGTGATAGGTAAACGAGAGGATGGAAGGAATCACTTCACGCGTTTCATGCAATGGGATGTTGGCGACCGTCAGATATTTCGTTAACTGGTCGATGCCGATAATAACCAGTGCAATAATATAGTATAATAACATATTTAGCTCCTTAGTATTTAAGCCTTACTGTCATTGTACAATAATTTCCAGGTAAAACCTACCTCGATTTAACTTTAAAAAAATATTATGACCAAAACGCATTTATTTTTTTGAAAAATTGCTAAATTATGAACAAATATTTTTAAAAGCGTTTTAAATACAACCAATATTTGATATACTCTACAAGATATAAAAAATACTTAACTTATAATTTGAGGAGATAACATATGATTACTAAAAAGTGGGCAATGCTTTCACTTTCAGCTATACCTTTGTTATTAGCTGGTTGTGATTCAGAAAATTTAGACAATGTTCAAGACGCTGCAATTGAAACGGACCGCGTCAAAGACGAAACGGTCGAAACATTCAACCAATTAGTCACATCAGAAGCAGATTTACAAAGTCATTTCGACGAAACATTGGATACGGATGACGAGCTGACAACGTTAGGCGATGAATCTTCTCCTATCTTTGAAAACATCGCTTCCAGAGAAGAAATTGTGACAGCATTGGAAAACAAGCAAAGTGAGTTTGATGAATACCAGGAAACACTGACAAGTTATGAGGGTGAACTTCTCGATCACGAAGAGGTCGATGCAGTCAATGAAGCAGTCAGCAACTTTAATACGCACCTGTCCAGTTACCTCGACGAGTATAAGACGAGTTTGGTCAACCAGCGGGACTACTTCACACGATTAGCCGATGATGACGCAACGTATGAAGATTTTGTCGAAGGCATTGAAAAAATCAATGTCGAACGTGAAACGTTATCACAGTCGATTCTGGAAATGGATGAAGCCCTGGTTGAAATCGATGGCCAGCTTTCAACGCTGCACTCCTCTATTGACGAACAACTAAGCGAAGAAGAATGAGGAGGACTAGTATGAAAAAATGGATCCTATCTACGCTACTTGCTTCCACACTCGTTCTTACTGCGTGTGAATCAGCAGATAGTGAAGAAACCCTTGAAACCGATAATAATGAGACCAGCCAGGACTCAGACGTGACCGATCAGGAAGAGACGACTGACTCATCAGACGAAGAAACAGCTGATTTGGAAGATGACACTGAAGAAGAAGCCGATGTCGCTGAATCAATAGAGTACCTATATGAAGTGAGTGACAATTTAGCCTACATCAACGTGATCGACGGTAAAGAAGCCAACAAGCAAGTCGCATTACTTACATACGACGATGCACCTGATAAGCACGCATTAGAGCTCGCACAGGTTTTAGTTGAAAAGGATGCGCCGGCTATCTTCTTCGTCAATGGCATGTATCTTGATAGTGTTGAAAAGAAAGAAATCTTAAAGGAAATTCATGAGATGGGATTTGCTATAGGGAACCACTCCCAAACACATCCGAGCTTACCCACCTTAACAGCAGAACAGCAGACAGAAGAGATCATCAAAACAAGTGATTTAGTTGAAGAAATAATCGGTACACGTCCACGCTTTTTCAGAGCACCTTTTGGACAAAATTCCGATCATTCCAAACAAGTCGTTGAAGATGAAGGAATGGCTCTAATGAACTGGACATATGGGTACGACTGGGAGTCTGAGTATATGGAATCAGACGCTTTAGCTGACATCATGGTCAATACCAATCTTCTGGTCCCCGGCTCGAACCTGCTGATGCATGACCGTGAATGGACCCTTGAAGCCACACCTGCTATTATCGACGGCCTAAGAGACAAAGACTTTGAATTACTAGACCCAGATTTGATCCTATCAGATGAATTAGAAAGCGAGGATGTAAGCGAATGATGAAAAAATTTAAACAGACCCTCTTCTGCTCAGCCGCACTCCTATCCGTTAGTGTTTTAGGAAGCACCAGTGTCGAGGCCGAAGAAACAGCCGAAGGCCAGGAAGTTGAAACAACTTACTTAACTATGCATTCAGATCCACTTTTAACGGTTCCGGAAGCTTTTCCAAGTCAATTCAAATATGACAGCGGAATAGATATTGCTTACCCGAAAGACGGCGTCAAAGGGATCTTCCTTACCGCCAACTCTGCCGGGGGTTCACGTATGGATTCATTAATCGAGTTATTAAATGATACCGAATTGAATTCCATGGTCATTGACGTTAAAGACGATTATGGTGATATCACGATGCCCCTTGAGTCTGAACATGAATTGATCATTGAAAATACCAGAAATTGGGTAGATCCGGAAGAATTGATGCCGAAACTGGAAGAAAACGACATCTACCCTATCGCTCGGATCGTGGTCTTTAAAGATAATAACTTAGCCGAAGAACGTCCGGACTTATCCTTTACACACCCCGATGGTTCTTTATGGACTAACCGAGCAGGACATGCTTTCGTTAATCCATTTATGGAAGAAGTTTGGGAATACAACGTTGAAGTCGCAAAACAAGCAGCTAAACTAGGCTTCAAAGATATCCAGTTCGACTATGTTCGTTTCCCTGAAGGTTTTGAACTCCGTGACGAAGATGTCATTTATTCACGTGAAGATTATGATGACGGCGACCTCGATAATGTGAAGCAACGCATTGAAGCAGTTACCGACTTTGTAGCCTATGCACGCCGCGAGCTCCAACCCTTTGACGTAGACGTTTCCGTCGATATCTTTGGCTATTCAGCTACGGTTGAAGAAACACCTGGTATCGGTCAGAACTTCTCTCGTATTTCTGAAAATGTCGATGCTATTTCATCAATGATTTATCCAAGTCACTGGGGACCCGGTTCGCTCGGCATTGCCAAGCCAGACTTAGAACCCTATAATTTGGTTGCAAACTACATGCAGCATGAAAATGAAGTCCTGGATAGTCTAGGCGAGAATGCACCTATTTCACGTCCGTGGATCCAAGACTTTACCGCTTCCTATTTAGGTTCCGGATGGTATAAACAATACGGCGCCCAAGAAGTGAGCGATCAAATCCGTGCACTCAACGATTACGGTGTCAACGAATTCTTGCTTTGGAATGCCGGCAACACTTATTCCGAAGGTGCTCAATACAGTTTTGACTAATTAAAGATTCAGAATAAAAGGCTGGGGCTTTGGTCCCGGCCTTTTTCTTGTTGAAAAAAATCATCAAGACCTAAGGAAACGACTATACCAATAAAGTCCCTCCTTCCGGTATAAAAAAGAACAGTGGGACAACTCAGTATACATTGAGTTGTCCCACTGTTCTTTTAATATTAGGTGTTGCAGCCGAGTTGAAAGTAAAAGAGTAGCATTAGCTGACCCTTACTGTCTCACTGATATCAAGCATAACCAGATGTGATTCTATGACTGGTTTTTTGAGGATCGATTCTAATGCTGCTTTATACAGCGTCAATTGACCACGGTATTTATTCAGCATTTCGTCCCCTGCTCGCTCTCCTAAA
Organism: Alkalibacterium sp.; assembly: GCF_046484155.1. Classification (GTDB taxonomy): domain Bacteria; phylum Bacillota; class Bacilli; order Lactobacillales; family Carnobacteriaceae_A; genus Alkalibacterium. The sequence goes on along the minus strand of NZ_JAWOBT010000016.1, from coordinate 12,498 downwards.
TGGGACACACGGTCCGTTTTATAGTCAAACAAAATGATACCTTCTTCTTGTTCGATATAGCCATCAATGATCCCGTGAATCAGCACGTTATCGTCAACGGTGTCCATATCGTTGAATATTTCTTTTGCTTCCATGAGTAATGAGAAAGGGACTTCTCGTTTCATGAAAGGTGCATGGTCAACAATAAAGTCCCCAAAGGATGTTTTGAAGAAGTTCAAGATTTCTTCTATCCGGATAAGACCGGCCAGTTCTTCCGTAAACACCTTTTCGTCAACGAGATGAGTGATCACTGCTTTAACCGATTCGTTCGCAGGAGTCTCTTTTAAATCGAGCGTTTGCAGAACCAAATGTGTGGCCTTGCCCACTTCAGCTGGTGTTGGCTTGAGATCCTCTTGAATAAAGGACGGTCGACTGAGCTGATCTTCGACGTAACGGCTGGTCTGTCTAGGTTTGGTGACATCGATCTTTACCATTTGACCATCATCAGGTTCTTCAAACAACCGCTTGATTTCTGAGACCGACTGATAACTGGTCGTCTGGGTTGCGACCTGATAAGCATAGGGTTTGTTCATTAATTCAATGGCGTCTTTTACCGCTTCTTTGATTCCGTCGTCGGCCTGTACGTTTAAGGTTCCTTCTTTCAAGTTCGGATACCACTCGGTTGTGTCTGTCTTTTGATGAGACAGCAGTGCCTCCTCCAGTTCTTCCTGAGAGTAAAAATGAACATCAAAGGAGGTATCGTAGTGATGAATCGTTGCATTTTGTACCTCAATGGTCCGCTCGTCATCCATGTGTTCATGCCTTATGATGCTAAAGCCGATCCAATCCATAAATCCTCGTGCTCCCAAACGCATATCAGCAGGGAGTACACGTTTGGGGTGTCCACCGACCAGTCCCCACCGTTTAATGGCTTCTTCCCTGTTCTTGTATGAGCCAACTAATATCAATTTCTGTTCTGCTCGCGTTAATGCCACATACAATACGCGCATTTGTTCAGACAGGAGCTTGGTTTTCTTTTTATGCTTCAATGCTTTTTCCGGGAGCGTTGTTTTTCTCTCTCGGGATTCCAAGTCACGGTATTCCGCGCCTACCCCGTATTCTTCATCAAAAACGGTCGCTCCCTGCGCATCTCTAACATTAAATTTCTTCGTCATATCCAGGACAAATACGATCGGGAATTCCAGTCCTTTACTGGCATGAATGGTCATCACCCGCACCGCATTCTCGCTATCCGAAATAGCTTGAGGTTCAGCTAAGTCTTTATCCTTTTTCTGCATCTTCTCGATGAACCGAATAAACTGGAATAAGCCTTTGAATGACGTTTTTTCGTACGCCGCCGCCCGTTCATACAATGCATGTAAATTAGCTTTTCTTTGTCTCCCAGAACTCATGCCACCCACATAATGTAAAAAGCCGGTGTCTTCGAAGATCATCCAGATGAGTTCGACCAGGGATTGCCTGCGCGACTGTTTGCGCCATTTTTCAAGCATTTCCAGAAAGGCCTGGATTTTCACCTGCAGATCGATATTCTTGATATCTTTCCAGTCAGGCTTATCAGCGAACTGAGTCAATGCGTCAAAGTAGGAGGATTGTTTGTCCATGATCCGAATCCGCGTCAAATCCACTTCATCTAGTCCGACCACCGGTGACCGCAGCACGGCAGCTACGGGGATATCCTGCTCTGGATTATCGATGATTTTAAGGATAGACATCAAAATGGTTATTTCAGTGGTCTGGAAATAGTTCTGTGTATCCTTCACTGAAGTTGGTATGCCCAACTGTTTGAAAATATCTTGAATATCCAAATTGTTTTTCTTTGTAGGTGTCAACAATACAATGTCTTTGAGTTCGAGCGGGCGCGTGGTTTGGGCTTTTTTATCATATATTTCATAACCAGTGGCCATCATCTCGAGTATTTTATTGGCCACCATGTAGAGTTCGCCTTTTGTCTTCGTATCGATTTGAAAGGATACGGAAAGAGCTGCCGGTTCGTCCTCTTCTTCTTCAGAATCGTCTTCTTTTGATTCGTACAGCAGTATGTCGGTTTGAAAGTTGTCTGCTTCCGGAAAAGCCGTGAAACCATTGACCAGTCTGGCTGAGTCATCATAGGTCAGGTCTCCGACTTCCTTATCCATCAACTGATCAAAGATAAAGTTGGTAAAGGACAGCACTTCATGTCTGGAACGGAAGTTTTCCGCTAATATAATGCGTTCGCCGGTTTCCTTGGTTGCGTATCGCTCGTACTTATCGATGAATAAACTTGGATCGGCTAGACGGAAGGAATAAATTGACTGTTTCACGTCACCCACCATAAACTGATTGCCCTTTTTTGGATCCGGCTGAGTGACCCATTTCAGTATTTCTTCCTGGATCTGATTAATATCTTGATACTCATCGATCATCACTTCTTTGAATTGGCGCCGGTAATGATTCGCTGCTTCAGAAGGCTCTTTCCCATCGCCCGTTTCATTGGCTAATATTTTCAGCGTTAAATGTTCCAAGTCGTTGAAGTCCAGGACTTTCCGCTCCGCTTTAAAGGCTTGATAGCGTTTATAAAAGAGCGTCGCCACGCGGGCCATCTCTTCGACCAGCACTTTGACCTTTGCCATGTTATCCAAATGCTCGTCTGGAGAAAATGTGAAAATGTCAGCGACCATGTCTGAGTACAAATCTTTGGCTTTGTCTCTGAACGGTTTCATTTCCTTGCCCGTTTCTTTAACGATTTCGGGCGTATCTTTTTTTCTCGGGACAGACCAGGTCTTATGTTTGAAGTTTTCAATCAATGCAAAGGCATCATCCAGCTTGTTGTCCATAACAAATGTCTCGACCTGACTGACATGCGTCTGATCGTCTTTTAAAATAGCGAGTGTTTTGGTCAGTTCTTCTTCGCCGTTGCCCATGGCGATCGCATCTTCAAGTAATTCGTTGATATTATTCAGTGTTCGCAGCAGCTGCGTTTTTATCAGGTGCTGAAAGACAAAACTTTGGCCCAAATCATTGTCTTCTACTGAATACATTTGACTTAGTCCAGACAGCCACTTTAATGGATCGGGATTTGCCCGTGAAAACTCATATAATGACAAGACTAAATCAGTCACCCCATCATCATTTTTATCGCTTGAATAGGCTGTAGCTAGTCGTTCAAAAAGACTGTCATCCTTACCGTAGAGTTCTTCACGCAGTTCATCCCAGACATCTTCTTTCATCAAGGCTATTTCCGTATCATCCGTTAATAATCGGAACACCGGGTCGAAATCAATTAAATAGTAATAACGGCGGATGACTTTCAGGCAGAAAGAGTGCAGCGTAGAAATATCCGCCTGCCCGAGCAGCGGGATCTGTCTGATCAGATGATGCTTTTTGTCAGCGTCCTGACTTTCATTTATTTCTGTTTGAATGGCTATCTGGATACGCTGTTTCATCTCTCTGGCTGCCGCGTTAGTATACGTCACGACGAGCAGCTGATTGATGTCAGTCTGCTTCTTTATCTTTTCGATCACACGCTGAACGAGGACGGTGGTCTTCCCTGACCCGGCAGATGCCGAAACGAGCAGGTTCTTCCCGTCGTCATGAATGGCCTGCCACTGGTGATCAGTGAATAGTGTGTTTTCAGGTTTTTCAGGTAACAGTGTCATGCTTCATCGTCCTCCTTTCTGGGTTCAATGATCTGATATTTCTCTTTAAGTTTTTGCATCAGTTCATCCTGATCTTTAATTTTAGGCAAGTTTCGATAATGGTTCTGATTGTTTGGAAGCAGAACATCGAACTGTGAAATAGGATGGTATTCTCCCCCGACCGTTGTAGGTGTAAATCTTTTCTTCTCATAGAATGGAGCCAGCTGGTTCTCGCCTGACAAAATAAGATTGCCTGCTTCTCTGATCTTGATCCGGTGATGCTTCAAAAGCAGCTCCAAGTCTTCCAAAGTAATGAATGACCCTCTCAGCTGTCCTTTGACTAGTTTTTTCAAAGGATAAACAAGTGAAGAAAGACCGTCATCCAGCATTTTGTCTATATTTTGTAATAAATCTTCTTCGTTAAGCAGTAACCCTTTCATTTTAAACTCTTTCAACAGTTCATTATGCCAATCTTTTCCTTTGATAGCGCGACTATCCAGCAGCGGGTTCTTGACTTGAGCATAAAAGGCACCCGCAGGTTTGGCCTTCTTACCGAACAATTCTTCTGAATGCTCTACGGCTGTATCTAGATACGTAAGTAGTTGCATCATCAAACCATGATAAATTTCATCAAATTCAAGTTTCTTGTCTCCCGATTTATAATCAACGACGCTGATGTACAACTGATTGTCGATTTCAACAGCATCCAAACGGTCGATTTTACCTCTGACATGCAGTTTCCCGCCATTATTTAAAGGAAAGGACAAGCCAGGAACGCCTTGTTTACCGGCGATACGCCCAAACAGGACTTCTGACTTCTGCGTGACCATGCTTGACCGCCTTGACTGATTGGTTACCGCCCACATCATTTGGCGGATCGTATTGCTCAGCTGCTTTCGGATGAACTTCATACGGTTCGACATGGAAAGCAATCGGAATTTATTTTTTTCGTACAACGAGGCCAGGACTTCATCGGTCAATTTGTCCAATTCGTTATCAGTTAGTTCGTTTAAATTCAAATCGCGGGAAACGATTGTTTTAAAGATGCTGTCTAGCGCATCATGGAAGAATGTCCCTGTTTCTGCCGGTGTCAATTCCTGAACGGAGCGTTCTTTTAACTTCAAACCGTATCTCAGGAAATGACTGTACGGATCCAGATAAAAACTCTCGAGTTGCGATACCGATAAGTATAAGTCTTTACCGTATAATTCTTCAGCTAGATTACGGTCGAGCGGTGTCGGGATATTGGAGTATTCCAGACTGCTTAAGATTTTCCGCTCAGTATCTGTTGCCTGTTTGATTATCGACTGATAGAGTTTCAGCCAGAAAAGTGACGGCTGATGTTCTTTATCAATGCCCTCTCTTAACACGTTGACCAGGTGACCCAATGTTTCTCTGCGAGAACCAACGTAAGTCAGCAGTGTTTCTAAGGACTCATTAGTTAGAATATTCGGTTCCGCCTGTTTTCTTTTAACAGGGATATTCAACTGACGACTGATCCGTTCGATATAGGGACTTAACTGATTGTCTCCAGACCCATCATTTTTAACAGGGTAACTGAAAATGAGTTTTTCTGAAGCATTCATAAAGGCTGCATAGGCTGCAAAAGGCTCACTCGCTAAACGTCCACTCGTTGTTGGGGCCAGATACTTATCATCCGGTAAATAAACGGATAGTGCTTCTCGATCTTCATCTGTAAATATCGAGTCATTCTCCTGATTCATAGGCAATTGCGTATCCGTCATACCTAAAATAAACACGACTTTTTTCGTATTGATCCGAGATTTATCAAAGTTAGTGAACATCACTTGATCGATACTTGGGGGCACAATACTATACGTGGCCTGTTCAAACCCGGTCTCTAAAATCGACAGGAAAGAATCCATATCCCACGGTTCATCGCCTAAGACATCAACAAATTCATCGAGTAGTTGTATGAAAGTTTGCCACACTTGTTCATGTTTGCGCGCTTCTTCCAACTCACCCTGTTCAATAGCCTGATCTCGCCAATACAATAATTGCTTATTGAAACCCTGACTGTCCAGAAATTGATAAAGGAGTCGCGCAGCCTCTCGGTTGGTTTTTACATTCGTTAATTGATTGTAAAAAGGAATCAATATCTGTCGGATCTTGTCTTTTGCAGCGTTGGCTTCTGCCTGCATCAGCTTGTCAGCATCCAGCTGCTCATCCATCTCTTCAAGATGGAAACGTGCATAGATCCATTCTTTGTCGTCCAGCCATTCTTTACCTTCGTACCCGTAAGCCAATACGACATTTTCCAGCGTATCCAATTGCGTTCGCCAGGTTTTTGTTTTCTCATTCCAAAAGGTCAGCTTCTCTAAGTTGTCTTTGGGTATTTCATCTTCGTCGGTTAGAGGAATGAGTAATTCAGTTTTAAGGAAACGCATGATGTCATCGTAGCGCCAATATCTTTTACGAATGAGAAAGAGACTTTTTATTGCCTCAACTAAAGCGTGTCCCGACATATGGTCCGCCTGATCGACAAATAATTCGATTCCGTTCTCAGCAAAGGTCGCTTCTAACATTTGCTTGTAATCGTCTAACACACGCGAAACTACCAGGATATCTTTGTACCTGTAATTGTTTGATGCAACTAAATTCTTTATCGTAGTTGCTGTATGCAACACTTCGGCTTGCTTGCCTTCAGCTTCTCTTATTTCGATGCAGTCTGTCATGTCGATCTCTTTACCTGCAGTGTTTTTAGGGGATAACTCAAAGCTGTTGACCCAATATTGCTCAAGCAGATCCAGTTCGGAACAATGCTCACTGCTTGAATCATTTAACAGAACATCATATTGAACCTGCAGCTTTTTTTCACGTGCCTGCTGATACAACCGATAATAAGTCATGCCTGTTTCATAAAAGAAATTCGTTAATTCCGGAGGTTCTACTGCGTATTTTTTATCTAGGGTCAATGAGACTTTGACTTCTTGAACTTGTTCTATGAGTTCAAGAATCAGCGCTTGTTCCTGGGCGGAAAAACTATTGAAATTATCAATAACGATTCGTGTACGACTCATGTCTCTTGTTTTTATTTCTTGAATCAATGCTTCCAGGACATCTTCTTTTTCTATATATTTACCCAGAAGTTGATCCATAAATGCTTCGTATAACCGTTTGATATCTTTAAGTTTCAATTTCAAATCATTATGCTCGTGTTCGTCTAGCCATTCGTTTAAAAAGAGTTCTTCTAAATCTTCGGGGTCGACGCGGCCGTTCCTCATTTCCATGAATAAGGTGGTGGTTTTATCGACAAACCCTTGCTGATGACTTTCGCCCCTGAATATCGTTAAGTCTTCTTGGTTTTCTTTCAGTATTTTGCGTATCAGCATTGATAAACCTGTTTCAGTCAGCTGAGAATGACTGAATATAGCTGTGTCTTGTAGATAATACCAGGCCAAGCGACTGAAACTGAACACTTGTAAATTGATCATGCCAGCATAATGATCACTCTGATCACTTTGTTTGGATTTGATGAATTCCAGGATGTTCATCTCTGATTCGAATTTTATGTGGTCCGGCACGAGATAGAACACCTGACTTTCACTGTCTGCTTGTGACCATTCTACAAGCTGGTTATAAATGTGGTCCTTTTTATTTGTATGTAGACGTCCTAATATAAACTGTAGACCCATGCGGAAACGCTCCTTTCGATTAGTCGACGATTTCTTTCAATACTCTTATTCTATCAAATAATTCAGATAAAAAGAAGAAAGGAAAGAAAGCTTTTCGCTCTCCGTCCTTTCTCGAAAACTTATTCTGCTGCTAAACGAGCAATTTCAATCAAGACATCCTTGGCTTTCTCCATGCTTTCTACAGCTACAAATTCATAGCGCCCGTGGAAGTTCTCGCCACCTGCGAAGATGTTCGGTGTAGGCATACCCATGAATGAAATTTTAGAGCCGTCCGTGCCGCCTCTGATGGGTTTTATGATTGGTTCGATCCCTATATTCTTCATGGCTTTGTCAGCTAGTTCAACAGAAGTCATGTCTTTTTCGATCACCTCACGCATGTTATAGTACTGATCCTTCATGAGCACTTTCACACGTTTTTCTTCAAAGGGTGCATTCAAACGGGTCGCAATGTCACGCATCAGTTGTTTGCGTTTAATAAACAGTTCTCTGTCATGGTCCCGGATAATGTACTCCATCGTCGCTGCTTCTACAGTCCCTTTTATAGATAATAAATGAAAGAATCCTTCTCTGTCATCTGTTTGTTCCGGTACTTCATGACTCGGTAAGGCTTCGTTAAAAGCGATCGCTAGTTTCAGCGCATTGACCATCTTATCTTTAGCCGTTCCCGGATGAACGTTTTTCCCCTGGATCAATACTTTTACTCCTGCGGCATTGAAACTTTCATATTGCAGTTCTCCAACAGGACCACCATCGATTGTATAGGCAAAGTCAGCACTGAAATGTCCCACGTCAAATTTGTCTGCACCGATACCGATTTCTTCATCAGGACCAAACGCTACACGTATTTTCCCGTGTTTGATTTCCGGGTGATCGATCAAATGTTCCATAGCTGCAAAGATTTCCACGATCCCGGACTTGTCATCTGATCCGAGTAACGTTGTGCCGTCTGTGGTGATCAGTGTCTGTCCAATGTAGTTTTTCAGATTAGGAAAATCTTTCGGTGATAAGCGGATCTTCAACTCTTTGTTTAAGATGATTTCTCCACCGTCATAATCCTCATGGATCTGAGGGTTTACATTTTCGGCAGTGAAGTCAGCTGTATCCATATGCGCAATGTATCCGATGACCGGTACATATTTATCCGTATTCGCTGGAAGGGTCGCCGTCACAAATCCATTGGCATCGTTGTAAACTATTTCTTTCATCCCAATTTCTTTAAGATCAGTCATTAATTTTTTGGCAAACTCGACTTGCGTTTGTGTCGAAGGTACTGTGTCTGACAGCACGTCAGATTGTGTTTCGATTTTGACATAAGTTAAAAATCGGTCGACTAAGTTCTCATACATATTATCCCGCCTCTATTTTAAGTAGTTAAATACATCTTTTTGAGTGTGTGATTCGAGTATTTCGATGTCCCATGCGTGTTGTGCTTTACAGTGATTCAGATACTCAGCTAACTTGGGAACTGATATGGCTTCCATATAATGGCCGGCATCGATAAAGTCCAAGCCGTCTCTCAGCATGTCCTGTGCGCCGTGATAAGAGATGTCTCCTGTAATATATAGTGTCGCCTCCCTGGTGAGTGCATCCTGATAATACTTCGCTCCAGAACCTCCCAAAACGGCAATCCTGGTGTGCTTTCTATTTGGATCAACAGATCCATACCTTACGCCATCAACGGCAAAACGGTGACTCACTTTTTTTGCAAGTTCTTTTGTGGTAAGTGGTTCCCTAAGCGTTCCCACGCGGCCAAAGCCGAACGCTTCTTCCTGATGTTCCAGTGTGAATAAATCAAAAACCGGAACTTCATACGGGTGGGCGGCTTTCAGTGCTTCAATGCTTTTAAACACATCTTCATCTTTGATCATCATTTCAATGCGCTGCTCGTGAATGATCTCTTCTTCACCGATGGTTCCTTCAGTGGGGTTAGAGCCTTCTTGAGGCGTGAAGCGTCCGTAGCCTTCCAGCGTATACGACACGTCCTTATAATCGCCAATTTGGCCGGCACCGACCTGATGTAAGGCCTGCCTTACTTTTTCGGCGGCATAATCAGGTACGTAGACAGCTATTTTTTTGAAACCGCGTTTCAAACTAAGGGAAAGGATCTCACGGTTGTTTTTATCTATGTCCAAAGTATCTGCCAGCCAGTCGTTCATTCCGCCTTTTGCCGCATCTAAATTGGTGTGTGCAGAATAAACGGCAATGTCCGACTTGATCAGATCAATATACTCTTTTCTTCTGGCATCTTCTTGATTCAATGACTTTTGAGCTCTGAAGATCGCCGGATGGTGCGTGAGGATCAAATCGACATTGTGTTTTTTTGCTTCAAGGATCGTGTCTTTATCAACGTCTAAAGCAACAAGCATGCGCTTAACGTCTTGATTCAGTCCGCCAAAGGATAAGCCGATAGGATCCCAGCTTTCAGCTAAGTCCGGAGGAGCCAAACGGTCTATCTGTTTTATGATATCCGAAACGATGACGTTGTTCACTCTATCATCTCCTTAATTAGACTCAGCTGTGCTTCCAGCTCGTCTATTTTCACTCTGTCCGCTTGTTCAGCTTTCTTCATTTGTTCCAGGATGTAGGTCGTTTTTTCGGCTTCATTTGACCATTTTTTTAGAAATACAGGTGCTTTTTCTTTGCTTAAAAATGGACCAAACAGCAGGTCTCTTTTTGAATAATCCTGTCTCGTTTCGCAGGGTTCAGCTTTGATGATCTCATAAATTTTATCGTTTTCTTCAATGATCGTTTCTGCTACGATTTCGTATGATTCATTCATTAAGTACTCTCGAACCGTTCGTTCGTTGACATTGGGCTGTAAGATAAGCGTCTCCTGCCCGGAACGTTTTCTTAATTGCTTGCCTTCTTCCAGGATGCGCCTGATCAACGGGCCGCCTACACCGGCAATCGTGATAGTGGATATACGATCCTCTTCCTTCAAGACACGCAGTCCGTCGCCCAAACGCACAGCGATGGTTTCTTCTAAATGGAGTTTGGAAACTTCATTGACTGCATTTAAGTACGGGCCTTCAACGACTTCCCCGGCAACGGCAAACTCGATTTGCTTGTTTTGTGCCAAGTAACACGGTAAATAGGCATGGTCTGATCCTATGTCTGCAAGTCTTGCACCCTTTTCAACATAATCTGCAACGACTTGAAGCCGCTCTGATAAATTAACTGAATTCATATGTCACCTCTTATTTTCTATTCTCCTTATTTTACCAGTTTTGAGAGAAAAATGAAAAGATAGACACATTTTTTTAATGAATGGTCTAATTGTATTAAAAAACTATGACCTACTATACGAATAGCAGGTCATAGATTAAAAGATTTAAGCATTATTTATTTTTTATAGCCATCATTGGTCTCGTCTTCACGGCTGAACTCTCTGCCCTCTGTTAAAGGATCATTTTCCGGGTTTGCCGAGCGGCCGACATCGGATGGCATCGCGGACGTGTTTCCCGGGTCTGCTGAGTGTCCGACATCAGACGGCATTGCGGACGTATTGCCGGCAGCAGCCACTTCTTCAGTTGATCGACCGTGGTGATCATCTACGACAACGACGATATTGCCCTTAGCGATGTCTTCTCTATACGGGTATAAAAGGTCAGTTTCCTGGTTGTAGGTTTCATGAGTACGCTCTTCGTCATAATCATAAGTGTCCGAAGTGAACGCATCTTTTATTTTATCCCACATTGAACGGTCATCATCTTTAGTCGTTTCATCTGAATCTGTCGCATCGCTTTTATCCGCCACGATTTCCACTGCGTCGTGATGTCCTAGCGAGTCAGCCGTTTCCTTATTTGAATACAAGAAAATATTCAGCTTTGGATGGCCTTCCTTGTTTAACTGATCGACGACATCAAAGGCTTCTTCTCTTGTTGCGTAACTACCGATCACTTTTTTACTTACGTCTACCATTAACATACCCTCCTGTATAGTATTGGACCGAGACTGTTGTCTCCACCCACTTTTATTATATAAATTCTGCAGCGAAATAACTAATCAAACACCTTTGATCCTTTTTGCTGTTTCCAGAGCTATTTTACCTTGCTTCTTTGAAAATTGTCTCGTGGTGAGGCCGGCGAAGCTGTTTAGTGCAGCGAGCTTAAAATGAGTGACAAGGTTACCGACCTTTTTGTTTAGTCGTAATACGTCCCTGTAGCCTTGCCTTTGACAGTGAAGTTTTTCTGAAGGATCCGCCGTATCTTTTTGAAAACGACTGCACGGTCACACCAGTCATAAACTAAAGAAGTGGTCAGTTTCTTTTCAGGGAATAAAACCCTCAAATCTCCAATGTTATTCATGAGCGTTTCATCAACTGAGACTTTTATAAAACAGTCGTTACACTGACAACTTCTTTGCGAAAGCGTTAAGTCAAAACTACCGCACGACAAGCACGTCAAACCTTTTTTCAGTGTTTGATAGTCGTGAACCGGCAGTTTTTTTTCGTAGAATGCTTCTGTCTGATTCGCTTCGATAAGTTTTTCAGCTAAAAAGTGCTGGGACTTGGATAACCGTGTCATATTCTTATGGATCGTTGCAAAATGCAGTGCTATTTGAGAAGGGAAAACAAAAAGATCAGCCGGATCGGCATTGTATAAATAGAACGAGGGCTCAACAAAAGCAACTATGCCTTCCACGGTTTCGTTCATCTCCCACTCGATAAATAACTGCCGCAATTTTATTAATGACCGATTGACTTGAGACAGCGGACTGCTTATTTCCTGTCCGCTTAATGTCAACAATCGTCCAGACAGCATCTGATAGTTTCCTTTGTAATTTTTCACCTCATATATCCTGACACCTTCTGTAGTTATTATCAATGTGTCTAGTTGGATCGTGCTTCCTTTGACCGTTAACAACAAGTCGTTTAGAATGATTACTTCTCCATATAGATACTTTTTGACATAAGCGTCAAAAATTTCCTCTCCTTCGAGCCCTTTTTCCAGATTATATAAGTACCGCTTATCTTCCTCTGATAAGGTCATGCGTTGATCGAGCAGCTGCAACCCATGCAATAACTGCGATTTCTGACGTTTCTTCAATAGATGCATTACTTTCCCCTCCTTACTTCATAATATTTACCAAAGAGAGGAAATATGACGAAATTTGTTAAAAGAAAGTAACCGCCGGTGACATTTTATGAGTCGCGTGGCGTCTGGGGCATATCAGGTGCCCACTGATGATTGTCTGCTCATCGAGTGAGCACAGTCACAATTATAAGG
>NZ_JAWOBT010000134.1:0-10917 GCF_046484155.1 Alkalibacterium sp. | reverse complement strand
TTTTATTTTTTACATGCTTCCATCCACAATCTTACTCCCACTGTCCGGGGAACTTTAATTTTTGTAAAGGCGGGAATTTCTTATTATATGCTTCCACTTTTTCTTCCGGAATATTTTCAAAAACAGATGAAACATAAAATTTTCCTTTTACATCTTTTAGGCTGTTTTCTGTTAATTCTATGCCCATGAATGCTTCAAAATTTTTACCGCCTGCTGTTGTGATTCCAAATTTGTCACATGTTTCAAACCCTAACCGCGGATAATAATCAGGTTCTCCAAAAATGACAATGCCTCTGTATCCCGCTTCCCTTGCCAGGTCCATGGTCTCTTTCAATAACAATTCACCGACACCACATCCCTGCCATTTCGGTTCGACACAAAGAGGACCGAACGTCAGCACATCATGTGAGACATCTCCATCAACGACCTGTGCTTTGGAATACATGATGCACCCGATGACTTCTCCATCTTTTACTGCTATCCGGCTTAACTCTGGGAGATAGTCTTTATCCTGCCGTAATAAATGGACCAGATAATGTTCCTCGCACCCCGGTTGATACTTGTTCCAGAAAGCATGCTGAGCCATTAACTCGACTTCGTAATGATCGTCTTTTGTCTCCATGCGAATAGCTAGCTCTTCACGTGTTACTTTCTGTTTTTTTTCTGGAAACCATCCAAATTCCAGTCTCACTTCTTTTCTTTGTAAATCATCGTTACCATAGCTGCAGGTATCCAGACCAATCAAACCAAATCCTTCGTGCTGATAGAATTCGATCGCATTGACATTGGATGACTGGGTTTCCAGTATGATGGCTCGTCGCCGTTCAAGTCTTGCTTGTTCTTTGGCTACATCAAGCAACGCATGCCCTAGCCCCTGCTTCTGGTGGTCATCTGCCACCCAAATCACTGTGATCCGTAAACGATTCGACCACGATTCCGGATCTGTTTCGATCGCACCCACTAGCTCTCCGTCAATAATGAACCCCCATGCAAACGGATCTTCCCAGTGATCTTCGTATAATCTGTCCGGTGAGTCGTCGTCTTCTACACTGCGAGTCACTGTTTCCTCAAAAGCTTTCTTCTCTATCTCGATACGGTATCCCGTTTGACGTTTCTCTACAGTTACATCATAATACTGATCCGTGCTGTATTGGATCGGGATGATCGTACCTTTCCAGTTCTCCTTCGGTAAATGGGTGATCGTATAATCCATGGTTTGACCTTCTTTCTTTATAGCCTTCAAAAAGAATTTTGGACCAGAAAAAAGCTGACTGACGTGTCATTGCTAACTACTTCCGTATGTCTTGGCGACGTAAATAGAATTTCTCTTTTTAATCAACCTGAATCATCTTTTTCAAATATACACCATTATTATCCTTTAGAATATTTTCCATCTTTTCTGCTTTCACTGCTTTTGAGAAAAGAAACCCTTGTCCGATATGACAATGACCCTCAATCAACTTGTTTAATTGATACTCGCGCTCTATTCCTTCTGCGACCACATTTAAGTTTAAATCAATGCCTAAATGGATAATGGTTTTGACCATGGCCAGCTGCTTTTCATCATCGATATCATCAATAAAAGATTTATCCAATTTAATCGTGTCAATGGGTAATTGTCGGATCATGTGTAGTGACGAATAGCCTTTTCCAAAATCATCAATGGCTATTTTAATGCCTTTATTTCTTAAGCTCGTTAAAATTTCTACACTATCACTTGTATTTTGCATGATACTTTCAGTCACTTCTATTTCCAGAAACTGAGGTTGCAATCCTGATTCACGTAATGCTTTTTCGACAACAGATAAAAACTTCCCTTGTTGAAATTGTCGCACCGAAACGTTGACAGAGACACTTACTAGCGGCAGACCTTTTTCCTGCCATATTTTATTCTGTATACAGGCCTTAGTTAAAACCCATTCTCCGATCGACACGATCTGACCTGTTTCCTCGGCAATCGGGATAAACTCGGCTGGAGAGACCCAACCCAGTTCCGGATGTTTCCACCGTAATAGTGCTTCCATGCCCACGATTTTCTTCGTTTTCAGTTCTACTTTAGGCTGATAGTAAACTTTGAACTGTTTTTCTTCAAGCGCCTTTCTCAGATCACTTTCTATCCTCATTCTTCGAGCCATGATCTGATTAAGGTCATCATCATAAAACCTATACCCATTTTTCCCGCCTTCTTTGGCGAGATACATGGCCGCATCCGCATACTTGAACAATTCTTCATACGTGCGAGCGTGTAGAGGAAACAGACTGATCCCGACACTTGCCGTAACTATAATCTCATGGCCATGTATCGAGAACGGTTTCTGGAATTTGTCCAGTACTGTTTCTATAACCTGTATACATTTTTCTTCAGTTGCGTTAGTTAGGGTAATGGCAAATTCATCTCCGCCTAGTCTAAATACTTGCGTATCAGCTGCCAGGACTTGTTGTAGATACTTTGAAATTTTCTTTAATATAAAGTCTCCAGCTTGATGGCCCAGTGTGTCGTTGATGACTTTAAATCGATCCAGATCGATCAATAATAAAGCTGTGCTACTTTCTCTGCGCTCTTTCATCTCATGACCCAGATGTTCCTCAAAGTTCACTCGGTTTTTCAAGCCGGTTAATGGATCATGGTACGCTAGGTGTTTAAATTCATCTATCAGTTTATCGTTTTCTTTCACGATATATAATTGACGTGCAATGATCATGAAAATAATGACAAATAAACCTATACTTAACATGTTTAATTGCCATTGATAGCTTTGAATGACCATAATAATAAGTACGATCGTGCTGGCATAAGGAAGAATATTTTCAAATGTTTCAAATGTTTTTTCTATCTTCCAGATAGGTTCTTCTCTACCTTCTTTTACATAAAGCCCTGCAGCTCCTATCAGCCAAATACTGATTATCCATAACAGATCAGCGGGGGTCCCTTGGGAATAATTTCCTGTAATATTAAGATAGACAGAATAAGAATCCGCTATGACATGTAGAGAAAATCCCGTTACAACTAGTAGCATGACGGTCTTTTCTTTGTTTTTAAAAATAAGATAATACAAAATAATGAGAACAAACATTAGACTGATATCTACGATCGGATACGCCATGGTGATCATTGTATTCCATAAAGAATGATCTGAAAGGGCTAAAATAGGTTCGATCAAATAATGAATGCTGACGGAAGCGGCTGTGATCATGAATACAACAATGTTGAAAAGATAGACTTTTTTGAATGTGCTGGGATCAGCCCACCTTATCCAATAAACAAGGGAAGATAAAAACAGCACATACGCGATCAACCAAAAGGAACTTGCAATATTGGAATACAGCATTTTATTTTCTAAAAGAAAAAAGAACCATACTATGTTAGCTGTTAAGTAAAATACCCCTCCAATAGTTAACAGCAACCAGAATTTCTTTTGTTTACTCGTCGTTCGCCTGTAGGCTCTATGTATATATGTCACAAAGAAAATCAAACTGGCTGTTTGAAGAACATTAATGCCTATGGCTCCGATCCGTAAATTTTCTCCGAACAGCACTTTCCATCCGTAAAAGAGAATAATATTGATGGTAATAAAAAATGTGATCAATCGTCCACGCTTCAACTATATAATTCCTTTCGTGTTTATTAGAATGTGTAACAAAATCAAAAATAGTGCTCTTTTTAAGTTTTAATTTTACCATAAAATGTTTACTGGATGAGAATTTAGTTTACCTCATAACTGTATTTCCAGTGACTCTTAGCGATACTTTCAGCTCTGCTTCACACTTAAGAGGGTAACCGTCGCCAGGATGATCCCCATACCAAAAAGCTGGTTCACAGTAAGCCGTTCGTTCAAAACCATTACTCCAAAAAGGGAGGCAGTAACAGGTTCCACCATTGCAATGACAGAAGCTACCGTCGGTGGTGTTCGTTTCAAAGCAACTACATATAAGAAAAATGACAGACCTGCTCCGAAAACGCCTAAAAGAATCATCCAGAATAAGTCAGCTGAGTAAAAGATCGAAATGGCTGCATCATGATCGATGAAGAATAGCGTCACTAGAGTAAAGGTAAGGAAGGCCATCGTTAAAATCCCTTGTGGCTCTCCGTGTCGAGATGCATTTTTAAAACCAAAGATGAACAATGCATAGGATAATCCTGCGCTCAAGCCTGTAGCAAGTCCAAGTATCGTGATGCTTTCAAGGTCAGTATTGTAAATCTCTGTCAATAATACCACTCCGGCCATAACAAAACCAATAGTCAGCCACTTATATAATGATGCTTTTTCAAGACGAAATATAAAGGATATAAGCAGAACAAAAATGGGAGCAGTGTACATCAGTGTTGCCGCTACGGCAACGCTTGCCTCCGAAATACTGATGAAATAAAACATGAAATTTCCTGCTACGCCAATACCTGCAACGATAGACCATAAGAGCATCTTCCTGTTCCACCGGGTCGGCTGGAACACGACCCAGATAAGAACACAAAGTAGCCCCACTGCTCCCCGGTAAAAGGAAATAACTAGGGGATCCAACCCTTTACCTATTAAAAAACCACCTACCCCTCCGGAAAGTCCCCATAAAATCGCTGCTATAATAACTGATCCTGATCCGGCAAAACTCATATAGTTACCTCCTTTCAACTCTAAATAGATGGCCTTATCTAGTAAAAAAGATTATATAATAAAAATTTTAGCGACTTTTGATACAGTTCACAGTAGTAAGTTAAGATGAAAAAACAAGCATTAGCAAAGCACCAATGCTTGTTCCCGCGCTCTATGATGATTCTCTTAGATCAAGGAAAACTAATTGACTATCTATTCTCCCCAGTTGATCCATATTGGTCAATTAGAAAAAAATTATTGATTGCTAATTGTTTTTACTTCCAAAGCTACTTTTTCATTCAAAATCAATGATCAATTTCAGCGCTTTATTTTCAGAGGCATTCTCGAAAGTTTTATAAGCCTCTAATATGTCACTGAAGTGATAATGATGTGTTACCAGCTCATTCGGAGTGATTTTGCCTGACTCCACTGTTTTCAGTAACATAGGCGTTGTATTTGTACTGACTAATCCGGCTGAAATACTGATATTCTTGATCCATAAATCTTCTAAATGCAATTCGACACTTTTGCCATGTACGCCGATATTGGCTATTCTTCCACCAGGTGCTATGATCTTTTGACATATGTCAAACGTTTGAGGGTACCCTACAGCTTCCATCGCAACATCTACACCTAAGTCATCCGTCAGTTCAAATATCTGCTTGATGGCTTCCTCTTGATTTTTGGAATTGATGGTATGCGTAGCCCCGAATTTTTTCGACATTTCTAAACGGTTATCATCTATATCAACCATTATTATTTTTGCCGGCGAATAAAATTGCGCCGTTAAAAGTGCTGACATTCCGATTGGACCGGCTCCGATGATAGCCACCGTACAACCAGGTTCAACTTGTCCGGCTATGACACCGATTTCCAATCCTGTCGGAAGAATATCGCTGAGCATGACCAAGCTGTCCTCATCCATCTTCTCAGGGACATGATGAAGACTATTGTCTGCATGAGGCGTTCTTACATACTCTGCTTGAGTGCCGTCTATCAAATGCCCTAAGATCCATCCACCGTCTTCACAATGAGCATAGAGTCCTTTCTTACAATAGTGACACTTGCCACATGAAGTGATACATGAAATCAAAACTTTGTCTCCGACCTTAAAGTTTGAGACCCCACTGCCAACTTCCTCAACAATTCCAATTCCTTCATGTCCGATAGTTAACCCCTCTGGTACTTCTGGAGTATGACCTGCCAAAATGTGTAGATCCGTGCCACAAATAGTCGTCTTGACAAGTTTTACGACAGCATCCGTGCTCTTCTCGATCTTCGGCTTCTCCTTTTCGACAACATCTTTTTTATCTATACCAACAAACGAAAGCGCCTTCATTATATCCTTCCTCCTTCGATAATATGTTCTACAATTAACATCATATTAGCACCATCCTAGCAATGTATCAACGATTTCACCTTGCAAGCGTTTCTTGACGACTTAACTATTGGTAAAAGCTCCGCTCGTTCTTAAGAGCTCACACTGCTTCGTCTACCCGTCGTTCAGTTTAGCCCATCAACCGGTAGACACAGGTGACCGCCTTGAACTTGGAATTTCAGCAAGTAATTTCTCCTGAGAAACTTTTTCTGATATTATATCCCTATGACTATTTATTAATGGAGGAGAACTGATCATGGTGAAATTCAAACAAAATATACGCGGCAATGTGGCCCTCGGTGTCAATCCGCTTGGATGCAAACAGGCAGTATTGAATCAAATCGACTATGTGAAAAGTAAAGGGACTTATGAAGGGCCAAAAAAGGTATTGATCATTGGTGCGTCATCCAGCTACGGACTGGCCACCCGAGTTAGCCTAGCTTTCGGTGCGGGTGCAGATACCATTGGCATTTCCTATGAGAAGGGACCAAAGAGCGAAAAATCTCTGGGTACGGCTGGCTGGTACAATAATATCGCTTTTCGTGAAGCAGCTGAAAAAGAAGGCCTGACTGCCAAAAATTTTGTACAGGATGCCTTTAGCCATGAAACCAAGCAAGAGGTCATCGATTATATAAAGAACGATTTTGGAGGCAAGATAGATCTAGTCGTTTATAGCCTGGCAAGTGGTAGACGGACAGATCCTGATACTGGCGAGACCTACTATTCCTCAATCAAAGCCATTGAAGAGCCCGTGGTTGGCCCTAACATCAATATGCAAAAACAGACTTACTACACCGAAACGCTGGACCCCGCAACTGACCAGGAAATCGCCGATACAATCAAAGTGATGGGTGGCGAAGACTGGGAACTGTGGATGAAAGCCTTAAAAGAAGCAGATGTGTTGGCTGATGGCGTTCTGACGACTAATTATTCTTATTTAGGGACAGAACTTAACCAGCCTTATTATGGTCATGGTACCCTTGGCCGTGCGAAAGCAGATTGTGATGACAAGGCAGATAACATCAATGAGTTACTAACTGACATCAACGGCAAAGCCCAGATCGTTGTGGCCACAGCAGTGACCACCAAAGCCAGTTCGGTCATTCCGTTCTTCCCTGTTTATTGTATCGGTCTTTACAAAGTAATGGACGAAAAAGGCACGCACGAAACACCGATCATGCATATGGACCGTATCTATCGAGAAATGATTTATGGTGACAAAGCTGAGTATGATGAAGTTGGCCGTCTGAGACCTGATAGTTGGGAACTTGACAGCGACACTCAGGCCAAAACGAAAGAACTGATCCAAAAATTAAATGAAGATAACTTCAATTCTGAACTGACGGCGTACGACATCTTTTATAAAGAGTTTTCAAATCTAAGTGGCTTCATGGTTGATAACTATGTTGATCAAGAAGTTTCTTTAGAAGAATTAAAAGCACTGGAATTTTAATCTAGTTTGGTGTCGCAGTAAATAGAAAAAAGGATATGGCTATAGAGCCATATCCTTTTTTGTTGCGTTTTTTTACTTTATACCTCCCGCATACCTTTAAAGCATACTCAGTATTCCCATTGACAGCTTTTTATATCAGCATGGTTTTCATCCTTCATTGGCACATCTTCGTCCTCCAGCAGCTGTCTCTGTTCTCTCCAGCCTGGTGCCAATCGGCCGGCATGATTCACCACTCTGTGACAAGGATAATCGCCGTAAAATTCCGACATGCTCAACACTCTGCCTACCAGTCGGGAATTTCTTTCTCTGCCGATCAACCTGGCGATCTGACCGTATGTGGCTACTTCCCCCTTAGGAATCTCCTCGACCACTGATAATATTTCAAATATCAACTCTTCATTTAAAATTCGTTTCATATTCTTTCTTCCCTTCACAGCTTGGAAATAACTCCGATCCTGTCACTGGAAATTATCGCGGGCCTTTCGCAGGCGAATAAACTCTTCCAACGTCTCAGCCTGAAGGAATAGGTTGATGCTCTTTTCCTTTCCGATCATAGATGGCAAGGTTGGACGTCCTTCTGCACGCAACTGGTCGACTTGGTCCAGGGCTTCAGAAATCACCTTGTTGGCCGGCTGCAGAGAATGTGCAAAGCGCAGATTGGTCTGCGTATACTCATGAGCTGCATAGACGTGTACGTCATCGTTCAAGTCTTTGAATTTCTGCAAGGCAGCATATTGAGCTTGGTAATCTTTTGTAAAGACTCGTCCGCAACCGGCTGAGAACAAGGCGTCCCCACAGAAAAGTGCTTCCCCCATTAAGAAACTGATGTGCCCATGGGTATGGCCGGCCGTTTTGAAGACTTGAAAGGTTCGACCCAGCAGTTCAAAGGAATCCCCATCCTGGATGACGAGCTTAGCTAGGGGCTCGGTTTCTTTCGGTCCATAGATTGGGACATTAGGATAGTTCGCTGAAATTTCTTTCACCCCGCCGATATGGTCGTCGTGATTATGGGTCAAAAGAATGGCGGCTAGATGCAGCTGTTGTTCCTCCAAGTAAGCTATCACGCCTTCAGCTTCGCCCGGATCGACCACCACTGCTTCCGTTCCTTCTTCAATGATCCAGATATAATTATCAGAAAGCGATTTGATTGGATGGATGTGCATCAGAATAACTCCTCACTATTAATTTTCACTGTAAATAAATAACTCATTTCCGAGTAAGCCGATGATTTTTTTCAAATCTTCAGCCCGGATGACCATGGTTTGATCCGGTCTGGCAGGAGCAAAAACAAGTTTTTCTTGTTCAAACAACTCCTCATCTACTATCATCGGAATGGACTCTTCATAGCCCAAAGGCGTTACGGCCCCTGGTTTCTGACCGGTGACTTCCTCCATTTCATCCGGTTTTACAATGGACACTTTCTCCCCTGCAACTTGCTTCAAGCGTTTGAAATCGGTGCTTTTCGTCGTGAAGGTCACGAATGAATAGTATTGTCCGGATTTCCCTTTCAGAAAGAGTGCTTTGGTTTCTGTACCCGTAAACCCTTTTTCTTTTTTCATGATCACAGCATCTTCATTCGTATAGATGGGATCATGATCATACAATTCAAAATAAATAGCATGTTCTTTTAAAAACTCTTCGAGATTGACTATCACTTTTTCTCCTCCTCATGTATATGTATCCATCCTCTCTCACTACACCAAATAGGTAAGATACGTTAACTGATCCAAACAGTTGAAATCCATTTTTATATTTTTAAAACCTCATTATTCAATTCTCTTTTTCGTTTGCTTCTTCTTAGTATACTCTGCTCCATTTCTAAATCCAAACAATCGAAAAATACTCACCCGAATTGATGCCCTTATCGTCGCTCAAGAGAAGAAAAAAGCCTCCAGGAATTATCCTGAAGGGCTCACATTGATTTACATATTTTCTTTTTCCATAAAGAACAGTGATACGCCACCTAAACCTACATGTGTCCCCACAGCAACGCCCATCTGCATGATATAAATGATTCCTGAGAAATCTGTTTTCAGCTTGATTCTTTCTTTAAGTTCATTTGCGATGCTCTTTTCATTCGAATACCCAATAATAATGAAATTGGTCCACTCAGGGTCATATCGTTTCTGAAATTCTTTCACATAATATTTCAGCGCTTTATTGGTGCCTCTTACTTTAGCAACGATTACACCCTTCGTATCTTTCATAGTCATAATTGGTTTTACGTGTAACAAACTTCCAATAAATGCACCCGTATTTGAAATACGTCCACTTTTAGTTAAATTGTGTAAATCATCCACACATAAAAAGTGTTTCACTCGTTTTTTATGTGTTTCACTGAAAGCAACTAATTCTTCAAATGTATATCCTTCTTCAAGTAATTGTGCAGATTTCAGTATTAACCATCCGCTCCCATGACTCATTGACAAAGAATCTACGACATGAATTTTCACTTCTGTTTCTTCATGTTTGTCATAAAATGAATTCCTTGCGATTTCTGCAGACTGGTAAGAGGCACTCGTTCCACTCGACATACAAACACATAAAAATTCAGTATAGCCTTCTGCCATCGCTTCTTCAATAATTGTTAAGTAGGCTTCTGGACTAGGTGCTCCCGTCTTAGGTAACTCTTCCATCTCAGGTAATCGTTCAAAAAATTGATCCGAAGTAATATCCATTTTATCGCGATAGTTAACGCCTTCAATTTCAATGTTTAAAGGTGCAAGTCCAATCTTATATCGTTCCACGATTTCTTGCGATAAATCACACGTTGAATCAGCCATAATTTTAATCATTTTTGATTTCCCCCAATACCTGATCCCTATTAAACGTTCGAGGACTTTCGTACATTATACTGTATTTTGATACAATTAAATACTTGAAATTTAAAGTAAGATCAACAAGATCAAGATATTCTACCACCGGGATAATAATAGTACCCTCTATAAGCTAGAATGAACATTTTAACTTATGGAGGGTACTATTTACTTAGTCCTAGTTATCTTTCTTTACAATTTGAGAACAGAAGTTGAATTATCCTTTTTTGAATGGATAGGTTCTGTTATTTTGTTATTCCCTCATGGGATAGTCTCAAGTATCAAATTACTCTTCTATTTACTTGTGTGCTTTACGGACTTTCAACGTTTTGCCTTTAATCGTACGGTCTTGCATTTCGGAAATGACATAGGGTCCTTTACCGTTCAATATTTCAATATAGGTGACATTTTCCTGAATCGTGATAATCCCGATATCTTCGGCTGAGACATCTTTGATACTCGTCAACGTCCCGACGAAATCAAAAGCGCGCAGTTTTTTCTTTTTGCCACCATTGAAATAAATCTTAGTGATGTCCTTATTCAGCTCTTTATTACGGGCGATCTTCGGTGCCACGCGTGCCTGTATTTTCTTTTCAAATGCGGCCTTCGCACGGGTGACCGAGCGTTCGTTAGGGGCAAACACTTCCGTAAGCTCCTGGCTGTCATCGAAGGCATAGTCACGCA
>NZ_JAWOBT010000130.1:0-7617 GCF_046484155.1 Alkalibacterium sp. | reverse complement strand
CTCACAGGTCTGTTCGTCTTGCGGACATGATGACGGCAAACACGGGCTGGCCATTCGAGAGTGGACATGCCCAGCCTGCCACGCACACCACGACCGTGATGTAAATGCGGCGAAAAACATCCTATCCATTGGCATGGGACATGCCTTGGTCAAACAGCCTAAACCTCTGCCTGTAAGCATTCGTGCAAAACAGGTAAGTTAAGGGCGTTCCCAGAAGCTCGGTACTTCAGTGCCGATGTAGTTCACAGATTTTTAGCTTGATTTGACAAATAAAGTTGTTTGAAAAAGTGTTGACTAGTCAATAAATATCTCAGTAGTAGAAGTCCCACTGCCAAACAAAAGTCTCAGTATATAAATCATATCAAAAGAAAAATATATCGTTAAAGTAATTACTAAGATAATTACTATAGGGGTATATTTTTTTTTGTATTTATATGAGTAGAATAAACCTAAGTATGATAAAGGTGTTATCAGGATATAGAAAAATGGCGAAATGAGTAATGAGAATATGTAGATATCTAACTTATAAATACTTAAGAATTTTTTTATTTGGTAGAACACGTTCGGGTTTTTATTATAAGCATTTTCAATGGATTTGAATGTTTCCAAAAAATAAGCCGTCTCAACGTCAAAAAAATTTGATAACTGAACGATGTTATCTGTACTAGGTATTGTTTCTCCTCGCTCCCATCGACTTATTGTTTGTCTTGTGACGAATAATTTACTTGCCAATTCGATTTGAGATATATTTTTTTCGGTTCTTAATTTTCTTAATTTTTCACCAAGTATAGTGATCGCCTCCGGCTATGGAACAGGGATGTTCCATTACTTTTTAATCAGTGTAACACAGTATACCAGTTACAGGACAGCTAATTCAGTTTATTATTATCTTGTTCTTAAAAAAACTACTATTGCAGTTATCAAGGGTAAGCTACAATCACTATCAGATAAATAAGTTGAGTTAAGAGTGAAATATATTGAGTCGTAGGGAGTGGAATATGAAACTATTATTAGTGGGTGCAGTGTTATTAGTTATAGGGGTGGTTATTTTTCTTGAAATTAAAAAAAGTACTATGCCGGATAAAAGCCGTTCAAAAAATCTTTTTGGTAATGGAATGGGAGATCATCTATTTGATGAGCACCTTATTTTAGATGCGAGTATAGATGAATACAGATCTTTATCTGATGTCGAAGAAGAGTCTGAGGTCATTGTTATTGCCGAAAAAGTATCAGAGCATGTTTCTAAGCTAATAAAAAATGAACAAGGAAGTATTCAGAAAGCCTATACGCTGTCTGATTTCAAAATCAAAAAAGTAGTGGCTGGTCATCTCCTAAATGCTGGAGAAACATTTACACTACTGGAAAATGAAGCGTACGATGCGGTAAAAAGATTGAAATATCATATATTAGGATATGAAAAAATGATCACGGGTAGAGATTACTTGCTCCTTCTGCATCGATCTGAAAACAAGCCATATTTATCAGTCGTTGGTGTAAATTATGGAAAAATTCCTTTAGCGAAAGAAACGAGTGAAGTATCTTTGAGTCTTCATAGTGCAAACACAGATTACGCTACTGAATTTTTAGATAGGTACAATCATATCGATACCATAAGAAAACAGGCTCGCCATAAATTCGCCGCTTATATTTCTGGGTATAAATAGATTAGGCTTAGTAATTAAAAGCACCCTAGAATGGAGAGACCACAAAATGTCTACTAAGAAGAGTTTTCAAATGTTGTGTCTTATAGATGTTCTATTGATTGGAATATAAGCTTTGTACATAGCTCTACCGGAGGGAAATTATTAAGGCTATTATTCAATAGGAATCGTACAAATGATTCTGCTAACAGGGGCTTTGATTTCTTTGATTCTTTATGTCAAAAACTGAATTCGTATAAAGAAAATAGGGGTATTGGACGTGTTACTTATGGCGGTTTTTATCCTCGCTATTATGGTGATGACGTATGGAGTCCTCGTCTAATATACATTAATGTCAGTATAATAAGCTTTATGTGGAGCTGAAGAAAAACTGATTCTACATTCAGCTTATTTTTTTGTAGCAATTTAAACCGAAGGAGTTGAGATAGAAATGCAAATATTGATCAACGTTTTACTGGGATCATCCATATTCATCGGCTATGGATTAATGATTGCTGGACAACTATGGGGATTGATATTTATCCTAATAACGCTATTCGGGTCATTTTACATTCAGTACAAACGCAATAAAGAAAAGACAGGGAATTAAAGTCTTATCAATCGCTGCATGCGTTCATTTTTAATATTGCGCTCGTTGTATATTCTTTATTCTTTAATCTGATTTCAGAATGACTTTTAAGATGGTGAAAATTTTTATACTTAATCTTTGATAGTGAAGCAAGGGATTGGCTTTTTCTAATTCCCATAAGCGCTTTCTTGAAGGGGTGAGTTTTGCTACAATAGAAAGTATAAACATATACAAATTTCAATTCAAATCGATTTTCTAGAAGGGACTGAAGGAACGATGAATAAGATAGGAAACTGGATCAGTCTTGGACTAAGAAGTATACTATTTCTTTATATACCGACAGTTTCACTGGTTTTAGTTCTTTACCAGATCGTCTTTGGGACGTCAATGAACCTTCACTGGTCTTTTACCTTATTATATTTGGGTTTATTAGTGCAATGGATGCATGAGAAATTTCAACACCAGTCACTTGAGGAAGAGATAGACGGTCAAAGTCACTTGGAACGAACACTATCAGAGAACGGTTGGGAAATAATCGACCGCAGAAGAGACACGTTGACTGTCAGACCTACATTCGATGTTCCCTTCAACTTAGTGATCAATGACAAGGTAGAGATTCACTATACGGATCAGACGGCAAAGATAGAAGGACCGCTACACTATGTGACGGCACTGTCTAAAGCTATCAAAGGAGAACCAGTCAAAAAGAAATGGACAGTATTTCGGGCGTTAAAAGCCACAGTCACCACCGGTTTTATCCTGCTGCCTTTTATCACGCAAAGTGGATTGCTGTGGGAAATTAAAGTGATGCGTCATAATGTCGAAGCTGCTGCGACTGAAACTGATATAAAAGGGGGAAGTGTGGCAGGTATTTCTGTCCAAAACATCAATAATAACGGTATTGGTGTTGAGAACGATGAACACATTTTCTATAGTCATGGAAACAATACACTCATCAAAACGGATAACGAATTGAATTATGAAAAGTTACTGATGAAAGGTGAACCGTATTACCGGTTCGAAAATTTGAACCTCGCGGGTGACTGGCTCTATTACACCAGGGATGAATCACTGTTCACAATGAAAACGGACGGAACGAATGAACAGATCCTTTACGATTTAGGCTACATTGAAGATGTCCACGTCACTGAAAACGGCATCTGTTTCATTAATACTATGGATAACTATAACGTCTACCATATGGATCTGAACGGTGGAAATCTCGAACGGCTACTCGATGTCGAGGCAAGAGACATTGCCGTCTACGGTGACGAGTTGCTCGTCAGTCATGAAGAGGTTGTCGAGCGACTGAGTCTGGATGGCAGTGAGAGAGATGTCATACTCAATGAATCGGCAAATGATCTCGTCAGACACGATGGCTATTACTATTACATCGGCTCGGACGATAAACTGTATAAGAGTACAGTAGATGGAACGTCCGGCTCCGTAACTCTCGTCGACCGGCCCATCGGGACTTACACACTCACAGACGACAAAATCATTTACACGCTTAGATCTGACGATGATTTCCATCCAAGTCACGGCGTTCATCTGACAGATCATACTGGCTCGAAGAATGAACGTGTTTACGCTTCAAGCAATGTCGAAAGTCTGATAAAGGTCGGTGATTCGATACTATTCAATGCATCGGGTACTTATAATACACTGGAAATGATGCGGTATGATCTAACGGATGGTCAGGTCGGGGAAATCTTTATTGACTGAAAGAAATGAATTTTAGAACACAGTGGAAATTTTGATGAAGGAGTTGACCTGAAAAGATGCTGAATGAGTCAAACTCGACCGTGTTGAAGAAAATCTTATATCCGTTGTTCTTTGGCCTGACCTGGGGGATGCTGACCTATACGCTCGATGTATACAATACAGACTTTTTTCTGATATTATATTCGATCATAGCAGTAGGAGTATTTCTGTATTCGATATGGAACATATGGCATATGCTGGAAAAGAAAGTTAAGTTAAAGGTACTAACCTATATATCTCTTTTCACAGTTATTTTCCATGGAAGCACCGCGGTTATCAATTTTTACTTTCAAGGTATAATTGCGACAGTCTATGGAATATATCTGCTGGTTCTTTTTTGGAAGATGCTCACAAAGAAGGACTCAAAAAGTGTGACTAATTGAGCTTTAAGTGACCATTGTAGTGATTGGACTAAAAGGAGGAGTTGCAAGTGTTGAGAAAAAAATGGGTTCTTTGTTTAGCCTTATTACTAAGTGTGTATGTTTCAGGTTGTTCCAACAGTAACCTCGATACATATACAGGAGACGTATTAAGAATAAGTGTGATTGGGGATACTCCAGATGTTTCAGAAGAAAACATTTCATTTTCTAGTGCAGAATTTAGTGATTTGGAAGACGAAGACGGTTCTCTGAATGTACAGGGAGATGCACTATTCATAATGCCGGAAAACTTAGTCGAAGCATCTAATGATAAGTATATTGACCATTATAATAAGTTAGACATCCCAGTCTTTTTTATTGGCACTACAAAAACTCACGCTCCCTTTGTGTTTGATAATATTAATTACGAGGATGCCCGGGAGGTTTCTCCGAAGAGTTATGCAGCTGGATATTTGTATCATTCAGAAAATGAATTGGGTGAACACTGGATATTTAGTGGAGAAGATGAAGAAGAACTAACTGAAAATGAAATAAAAAATATCTATAGTGATATTTTTCGTACAATTAACAATATAAAATAAAATTATTAGTACAGAAAAGAATATAATTTGAATGAGCCAGCGGGAAAAGCAAACTTGAACTTACAAAGTGGATGCTCAAAAAGGCTCGTTTCAATCACGTTACATTTCTAACTAATTATATAGTTAACTATGAGAGGGGATATCAATCATGACAATGAAATTGAGAATACCAATATTATTTGTAATATTATCAGTCACGACAGCGGTCTATGAGAGCGTACCCGGTTTATTCATATCCACTGAAAATTACTTCTTGTACAGTCTTCAATTCATACTGAGCATTATCCTGTTATTTTATTTTTTTGAGAAAGTAATGGTCAATGAGAAAGACGTTCATGTTTCGATTGGCTTACTCATCGTAGCAGTGACAATTATGTTCGAGCTGTATAGATATATGATCTAGGGGTGAAGTAATGAAACGACTGAAAAAAATCGGGCTGGTTGTGATGCTGATAATTGTCGGTCTCGTAGTTGGCACGGGTGAGTAAATGTACCGGGTACTTACAGTACAATGAAAATGATGCGACATGATCTGAATAGCGGTCAGGTTGGCGAACTTTATCAGACAAGTTAAATAGATAACGATGATGAAGAAACGGTACAATAAATAAAAGTATAAAGTTAATTGAATTCACGACTCAACATAGATAATGAGGGACTGACAAAATGAAACAAGTATTTTTAATATTAAATATTTTTATAACGTTCTTAGGGTTAGGCTTTTTAGGCTATGAAGTGGGTATGCTTTCAGCGATCCATGACTGGACCTGGATTCATATTCCCGTTTTTATGAGCTATTTCGTTGTTAGTTTCTTTTTACACATTGTCATACATGAAGCCGGTCATTTAGTAGCCGGACTTTTATCAGGCTATTCTTTTTCTATGTTTAAATTGTTAAGCTTTATATGGGTGAAAGAGTCAGGAAAAATCACTCTCAAAAAACAGCCTGTTCCCGGTATGCTGGGACAGTGCTTAATGATGCCACCTGAGAAAATCGCTTCTCCACCATACGCTTTATATCATTTGGGTGGTATCATAGCCAATCTGATTGCGGCGGCAGGGGGCTATCTGATGTGGATGATGCCATTCCCCCCATTAGTGAAAGTAGGCTTCCTCACGTTTACCGTTGTTGGAATTGTTCTTGCGATGATGAACCTTATCCCTGTGGGGCCAAACGATGGCATGCATTTGTGGAAGGCTTCAAGGAATATAGAATATCAGATCCAATTCAATCAGTTGCTTCAGATACATGCAGGGATGATCAAAGGGAAAACTGCGCGAGAACTACAGGGATTACTTTACTTTGTTGGAAAAGAACCGTTAACAGATGGAAATAATACGACGATGCTATCGCTTAAGGCATTAAAAGATATCGAAGAATTTAAATTCGATCAAGCGGAGATGACATTGCGACCGTTATGGGACCAGTTTGACCAGGTGCTGGAGCTACAGAAATTTGAGGTTTTAAAAGAGTATCTCTTTGTATTGCTTTTAAGTCATCCTGATGATAAGGCTGTAGCGGAGATTGTAAATAATAAGTGGTTCAAGAAACAGGAAAATGTTAAGCAGGCTGATACCAAACGCGTATTAGCTACCTATGCTTTCGTAAAAGAAAATGATTATGAAAAAGCGGTAAGACTCCTGGATGAGGCAGAAAGTTATATCAAAAAAGCACCCACGTTGACTGATCAAAAAATCGAGAGAAAATTGAATGACTACCTTCGTAGGGAACTACTCGGACATGAATGACCGAGCTTCTGGGAAGACCGCTGACTTACCCGTCCTGAGTAACGAACAGACAGAGGTTACGGTTATTGACCAAAGCGTGCTCCACGCTTATGCCTTTTACGTTAGGCGAATGCTTTATTGCGGATGTTGATGGCTGCGTTAATATCGCGGTCAATGTCACACGTGCCACAATGTGGGCAGTCGAATATACGAACGTGTAGAGGCTTCTTGCCCGTATTCTCCCCGCAATGCGCACACAGTTGACTGGTATAGTGCGGATTAACAAGGATGAGTTCTTTTTTATACCAGGTACACTTGTACGTAAGCATCGTTTTGATGATGCCCCAAGAGGCGTCCGCGATTGACCGTGCCAGATGATGATTCGCCATAAGATTTTTGGTTTTCAAATCTTCCATGACGATAACATCATAGGTCTTGACGAGATGGGTCGTGTACTGATGCAGGTAATCATTGCGTTGATTAGCGATTTTGCGGTTGATTCGAGCCACCTGTTGTTTCGCTTTTTCAACGTTGCGAAAATCAGATAGTTTAAGCTCGACCCCAGCGACGTTTGATTGCTCGATTGTTTTGATCGCTTGTGCGCGACGACGAGCAAATTTTCGTTGCCAGACACGTTTTTTTTGTGCCAATGCTCGTTCGAACTGTTTGTTTGGAAGTTTATAGTCGTCGGATTGTATGACAAGATGGGTAATTCCCATATCCAGCCCGACCACGGCACCTGTTTTAGGCAACGCACTGACCGCATCCTCGACGAGGATGGTAGCTGTGTATGAGCCGGAAGGGTTTTTGTGTATAGTGGCGCGCTTGATTTTCCCAGTGATGCGGTGTGCACCATGGCACTTCATCTGTTTCAACTTAGGGAATCGGATATAGTGATTATCGACGACGGTAATGCTGTTATTGATGGATTTAGA
>NZ_JAWOBT010000132.1:0-6856 GCF_046484155.1 Alkalibacterium sp. | reverse complement strand
TGACGCCAATGGCTGCCAATTTCAACGCCTTGCCGGTGGCTTTACTTGAAATGAAGAATCCTAACGGTGTTATTAAAGAACAGTTGCCATACGCACTGCTTATGATCGTGGTACACATATTACTCATGTACTATTGGGCATTTTAAATTTAATCAGTAATGGAGGAGAGTAAAATGAAAATATTAGTTAGTGGTTTTGATCCATTCGGTGGTGAAAAAGTGAACCCTGCCTATGAAGCGGTAAAATTATTGCCAGATAACATAGCGGGTGCCGAAATAATCAAACTGGAGATACCGACCGTTTTTCATAAAGCTGCAGATGTCATTGAACAAAAAGTTGAAGAAGTCGATCCGGATGTCATCCTTTGTATTGGTCAGGCAGGGGGACGTTTTGGTGTGACGCCTGAACGCATCGCTATCAATGTCGATGATGCGCGTATTCCAGATAATGAGGGTAACCAGCCCATTGATGTAAAAATCAAAGAAGATGGACCAGCTGCTTATTTTAGCTCGTTGCCGATCAAAGCAATGGTTGATAAGATGAAAGCAGCGAAAATACCTTCCAGTGTCTCTAATTCTGCCGGAACATTTGTATGCAATCATATCATGTATCAAATCTTATACATGATCGGTCAGAAGTATCCTGACAAAATTGGCGGTTTTGTCCATTGTCCTTTTATTCCTGAACAAGTGCTGGATAAACCCGATCAGCCTTCAATGCATTTAGAAGATATCTCAAAAGGATTAGAAGCCGGCATCGAAGCGATCGTCGAGAGACAAGGTAAAGGCGACATCAAAGAAATCGGTGGTGCGATTCACTGATTCATGATAAAGTAAAAAAGGCAGTAACTCAATGTCACTGCCTTTTTCTTATAAATGAATAAAAGAAAGAAGACGAGCTTATGTTAACAGGACTAGGATTGTTGTTGCTGCTAGGATATATCGGGGGTAAAATGGCCTCGAAAGTCAAACTGCCGCCTTTGATCGGTATGCTTTTTGTAGGGGTATTAACGGGTCCTTACGTGCTGAACTGGCTGGACTCAGATTTGTTGTTAGTTTCGCAAGACATTCGCACGTTTGCCTTGATCATTATTTTACTGAGAGCCGGACTAGGAATAAAAAAAGAAGAGATTAAAGAAGTGGGTATGATAGCATTGAAAATGAGCAGTATCCCGAGTCTGATCGAGGGGTTTACCGTGACCGCCTTAGCTTACTATCTGCTGGATTTTTCTTTCGCAGAAGCAGGGATGCTCGGCTTTATTATTGCAGCGGTGTCACCAGCCGTTGTGGTTCCAAGCATGCTGGATTTGAAGGCAAAGCGTCTAGGTGAAGACAAACAAGTGCCCACCTTGCTCTTAGCGGGAACGTCCATTGATGATGTTGTCGCCATCACAGTCTTTACCTTCTTTCTAGGTTTGGGTACGGAAACCATGGGTAGCTCATTGTTGCTTGATATTGCGAGTATTCCATTGAGTATCGTAGGTGGTATTCTGGCAGGAGCCTTACTCGCCTTTTTAGCTATATTTGTATTTAAGCTCATTAATAAGAAATATATTGAAAAATTAGTTCTATTACTTGGGTTATCGATACTGTTTGTTGAATTTGGGGAACATGTCGGCATTGCCAGTTTACTAGGTGTCATGACTATCGGCTTCATATTTCTTGAAAAAATCCCTACCCAGTCTCATCACTTTACTGTGGCTTTAGGAGGCTTATGGGTGTTTTTGCAAATTTTGTTATTTGCTTTGGTCGGTGCCGAGGTCAATATTGACGTTGCTTTGGATGCTGGGTTTATCGGGTTGATCATTATCGTAATTGGATTGATGGCGCGAAGTATCGGTGTGTGGATAGCTACAATGAATAGCGCACTTAACACCAAAGAACGTCTTTTTTGCATGATAGCTTATACGCCTAAAGCAACAGTACAAGCGGCTATTGGCGGGCTGCCATTAGCCTTGGGAGTCGAACACGGGGCAGCGATATTAGCTTTGGCGGTATTATCAATTATCCTTACAGCTCCTCTAGGCGCCTTAGCCATCTATGCATCAGCACCAAAATTACTTACGCAAGCATAAAAAAAAATACGCTATTTCATAATTGAAATAGCGTCTTTTTTTTATTTGTCAATTGATTATTCGATTACGCCTTCGGTCCATTCAGAAACAGTATCTTCATTTTCTTCGATCCAGTTACGTGCAGCTTCTTCAGGATCTGCGCCTTCTTGAATTGCTAACATAACTGCTTCCATATCAGCAGGTTCCCATTTGAAATTATCTAATATTTGGTAAGCTTCCGGCATGTCGTCTTCAAGACCTTCACGAGTGAAAGTATCGATTGTTTCTTCACCACCAAATGATCCTTCAGGATCTTCTAGATATTTTAAATCATAAGACTGGAACATCCAGTGTGGTGACCAGCCTGTTACGATCATTTCTTCTTCGTTTTCATAGGCATCGTCTAATTGCTGTATCATCGCACCTGAAGAGGATGTTTGAACATCCCAGCCCTCTAAGTTAGCGTAGTCTTCATTTACTGCTTGTTCTGCAGCCGCAACGACACCAGCACCGGCTTCAATACCAGTAATGGTCTGATCAGCTTCATCTGTTAAATCAGCAATAGAGTCTGCATCCATATATTTGGGAACGACTAAACCAATTTTAGCACCTTCCAAGTTAGGGCCTAAATGTTCCAGGCTGTCTGAATACTGTTCAAATTGAGGTGCATGTGTGCCTGGTAACCAGGCTGAAACCATTGCGTCAGCTTCTCCGTTAGAGACCGCTTCCCACATGATTGCGTTGTCTAGCTGAATTAAATCAACTTCATAACCTACATCTTGCAATACTTGTCCGATTACGTTTGTAGAAGCAATCTCAGAGTCCCAAGCCACATAAGCAAGTTCGATTTCACCTTCGAGTGATCCAGTGTCTTCGTCAGTTGTGTCTGTTCCATCTTCACACGCTGCTAAAAACAGTGCAGAAGCAGATGCTGCCGTTAAACCTAATTTTTTCCAAGTAATGTTCAAAATAAAAATCCCCTTTGTAAGTTTTGTATAGTTTGTTTCATTATCAAAATCTTAATCTTAATCTCTGTTAAATCCTTGCATTGTTCTGTCTAGAATAATTGCCAAGACAACTAAAGCGAATCCTGCAACAAAGCCAGGCCCGACTTGAGCACGTTGTAAGGCGTTGATGACACGTTCACCTAAACCGGGTGCGCCGATCATTGAAGCAATAACAACCATTGATAAAGCAAGCAAGACAGTCTGGTTGATACCGGCCATGATTGTTGCTTTGGCCAGCGGTAATTCTACTTTAAATAATTGTTGTGATCCAGTGCTACCAAATGACTTGGCTGCTTCAACCATTTCCTCAGACACTTGTCTGATTCCCAGGTTAGTGAAACGGACTGTCGGTGGCAAAGCGAAGATAACGGCAGAGAACACACCTGGAACCATTCCGATTCCAAAGAATGCGACAGCGGGTATCAAGTAAACAAATGCCGGCATGGTCTGCATAAGGTCTAAAATGGGGGTGATCAGCGCGTTTGCCCATTCACTCTTGGCCATCAATATACCAACAGGTACACCGATAATGATAGAGAGTAAACTTGCTACAACAACCAGTGTGATGGTGTACATCAGTGGTTCCCATAGTCCCTGGTTATAAATGTAGATCAAGCCCAACACGGTAAATGTTGGTAATCCCAATTTTTTACCACTAGAGAAAAAGGCTAGGGCAGTAAGCAGTACGATGAATAAGATGGGTGGAACAACGAGTAATAAATCCGTTATCGTGTCCATTGTCCAGTTACCTGAATCACGTAAGGCATCAAAAAGCCATGAGAAATTATCCGTTAACCAGTTTATAAAATTGGCCATCCATTCGGAAACAGGGATTTGAGGTATGACATCTAAAATACTATTCTCCATTATTTGAATCCTCCTCTTTTTCCCTAGCTAAGGCACCAATGACTAAACTACGGATAACGATACCTTCTAATTTATTGTTTTCATCAACCACTGCAACAGGTGTGTCAGAGTCATGAATGATATCGTATAAGTCATAAATCAACGTGTCTTTAGAAACTTTAGGAATATCCGTTCGTATAATACTCTCAAGGTCACGTATGTTAGATTTAACAGCTGCTAACACGTCTTCATCTGTAACATAACCTTTTAACTGCTGGTGTTTATCAATAATGAGCATGCTCGATAAGCCGGCTGACTTCATTTCCTGTGCAGCGACACGTGGACCTGCTTTGCTCGAACGCAACGTCTGAGGACGGATCATAATGTTTTCAGCCGTTAGGACTTTAGAACGATCGACGTCTTCAACGAAACGCTCGACATATTCATTGGCAGGGTTAGTAAGGATTTCTTCTCCTGTGCCCACTTGAACCACTTCGCCAGCTTTCATAATAGCGATACGGTCACCAATACGTAATGACTCGTTCAAGTCATGGGTGATAAAGATGATTGTTTTCTGCATCTTTTCCTGCATTTCCAGCAATTCATCCTGCATGTCACGTCGAATAAGTGGATCCAGTGCAGAGAACGCTTCGTCCATGAGTAAAATCTCAGGATCATTCGCTAACGCACGAGCTAGGCCCACACGCTGCTGCATTCCGCCCGATAATTGATGTGGATGTTGATCCTTATATGGAAGAAGTCCGGCATTATCGAGTGCTTTCTCAGCTTGTTTCTGACGGGTTTCCTTGTCTACGCCTTGTACCTCTAAGCCGTATTCTGTGTTTTCCAGAATAGTGCGGTGAGGGAATAGGCCGAAGTTTTGAAACACCATGGATACTTTTTCACGACGAATTTTACGTAATTCATCTTTGTCCATTTTTGAAACATCTTCATCATCGATCAAAATGCTTCCTTCGGTGGGTTCGATCAAACGGTTAAGCATACGTACCAGTGTTGATTTACCACTACCGGAAAGACCCATGATAACGAAAATTTCGCCTTCTTCTACTTTGAAATTAGCTTTGTTGACACCAACTGTGGCTCCGGTCTGCTCAAGAATTTCTTCTTTTGAAGAACCGCTTTTAACTAGTTCTAAAGCTTGTTTTTCTTTTTTGCCAAATATTTTGGACAAATTTTTAATTTCAACTTTAGTTGCCAAAGATTTTCAGCCTCCTTTAATATATTTTGTATTCAATATTGACCTTGTAACTCCAACGCCTGGCACCTGTTTAAGGCGGAATATTGGGAAACAAGTGTTATTATCGTTTGTTGCACGACGTTAATTATACCAAGCGATAGAAGTATAGTAAAACAATAGAACCTGCTGTGAAGGTTTTTTGCACAGTGTAACCGGTTACCTTCCCTTTCAAATAAGCTTTCTAAGAATTTGATTAGAAATGACAAATAAGTGACAAATGGATATCAATCGTAATATTCTTTGTGAAAAAAGCGATGTAAAAGAGTGTGAAACTTGCAGTTATAGGTTTTGTTGGATGTGAAAAAAGTTATCTTTTATAATGTCGCAATGTTATTTATACAAAAAAAGGTTCATAAATTGAATCGTTTTTATGAATTATGAGTATTTTTTTAATTTTCGTTTGTTTTTCCTATTCGATAAAAAGGGTTTTTGAGTTGAAGAAAAGTGGTATATCCTGATGTTCGCCACTCGATTTTAAAAAAGCGAACGTGAGGCGAATAATAATAGAAAAAAGAGCCGATGATGTTGCCTGCTTTTCAGATTCCGTTTGTCCTAAGTGGCTATCCGTTTCGCTAATGAGCAATCCTATGCACATGAAAACGCTGGATGGTGTACTGACAGGAACTTCAGTGGGAATCGCTAGACGCATTATGGGGAGATCTTATAACGGTAATGGGAGACGGTTATTTGGTTTGAAGTGTTTCTAATGGTTTTTTTAAAAGACGTTAGTGAGAAGACCTTTGGTTTTAACTGAGAGATGGGTCGCGTCTCGAACGCCCACTGTTGTACTCGGTCAACTGGTTTTGTACATACGCTATGACAACGTCTTTGGAAACGTCGCCCACTGTACTGACAAAGTAGCTCTTCGACCACAGGGACCCTTTCCATAACTCCTTTTTCGTATCGGGAAACTGTTTGAACCAGTCCCGAGCGGACGCGCCTTTCAATGCCTTCATGACCGAACTGATGGACTTGTGCGGTGGAAAGGAGACCACCAGGTGAACGTGATCGTCCAGGATCTCGCTTTCCAGGATGGTAACGGCATTTTTTTCGGCGATGACGAATAAGAATGCCTTCATTGCCTGACGGCGTTCTGGTGTCGTGAACATGGCTTTACGGTACTTCGTCACCCAAACCAAATGGTAGATGGTACGGTGAACATTCGTGCGTGCTTTAATATACATGCGTTGTCCTCCTTATGTTGTTGCTTCAGTTTTTAAGCGTTAGCGTAATGGGTCATGCGTGATACAATAAGTATACCACACCAACAGGAGGTGGGACCCCATGTTAATCTGAGTTAAAGGCAAATTAGCGCTTCAACCTGACCAACAAGTCCGCGTAGTGCAGAACATCGGCAATACCCGGTTTGTATGGAGTCAGTTCTTGTCAATGTGGAACACGCGATATGAGAATAGGCCCACACTGTCAGCTCTGACCGAGCGCGACTTGAATAATCTTCTCCCGATACTGAAATAGGAATAAGATTTTCTGAAACGCTCGGATGCCACCAGTCTTTAAACAGGACAGTTAAAGGTGTTCCCAGAAGTCCGGTAATTCAGTTCCGGTGTAGTTCACATGGAGTTTCAATACAATAGAGTAAAAGAAGGGGAATGGAAAATGAAGAAAAGATGCGGTTGGGTAACCGAAGATGCCGTTTATATTCACTACCATGATAAAGAGTGGGGACGGCCC
>NZ_JAWOBT010000107.1:0-4825 GCF_046484155.1 Alkalibacterium sp. | reverse complement strand
AGGTCACGTCCGCTTTGTTTTTTCCTGACCGGATAGTCCGGGTCATAATCGCTGGCGGGATCATCAGGATCGTTTACCACGGGCCTTTGCCGGTCAGCATCGGTATATGAGGCCTGAAATGTAACATATCCGTTGTTTGGCAGTATGTATCCCAGGCGGCCGAAAACTCAAAATCGTTTCTTTTTTTTATGTCTGGTATGAAAAAGACGCCCAGCTCTTTTGCGTTATACATCACAGTCGAATTCCCAGGACAGTATTTCAATACTCCTTCATAATCAAGTTTGGCATGAGATTTGATTACAGTACCTAGTTCTTCTCCTGATTCATTTATTTCAGCATAATCTGTACTGGTGAATAGATAATCATTTTCAAGCATAAAGCTCAATTGTTTTTCCAATTTCTCTTGATGCCACAAATCATCGCTATCCAAAAAAGCTATATATTCTCCTGAGACTTTTTCAAGTGCCGTGTTCCGAGCAATTGCAGCACCCTGATTCACCGGTAACTTGATCAGACGGATCCGCTCATCTTTATATGAGTCAATGATTGCGATGGTGTCGTCAGTCGAACAATCATCCACAATGATCAACTCCCAATTTCCATAACTTTGATCTTGAACTGAACCAATCGAGTTTCTTATAAAGTGTTCAGCATTATATGTGGGCATAATTATCGAAACTAAATTTTTTTTAATCATTTTATCTCCTACATTACACTATTTATTGTCATTTTTATTTAATTTATGGGCAAATTCTCTCAATTTATTCAACAGTGGTCTTCTGTTTTCGCCTACTAAACCGATAAGCTCAATGAAAACTTCTAAACCAAATAATAAAGCAATGGTGATCAATATTGAACCGATCAATGATGATAATGGATAAAGCAGTGCGATCATAGAAAATATGCCGGCGATCAGATATATGACTAAAACGGTCTGTTTATGGGTCAAGCCTAATGTCATCAGCCTGTGATGCATGTGATGCCTGTCAGCACTAGACATAGGCATACTGTTTAACTTCCTTCGCAGCATTGCATAGACCGTGTCAGTGATAGGTATCCCTAAAATAACTATCGGAATAATCAAAGTTATCAGCGTCACATTCTTCAGTCCATATAAAGACATTACTGATATCATGAAGCCTAGAAATAAGGCACCTGTATCTCCTAAATATATTTTCGCTGGATAAAAATTATATGGTAAAAATCCAATTATTGCTCCAACCAAGGTGAATATCATGATACTCGTGACAAAACTGGTATTCTCTAAAAAGAAAACACCGATAACTCCCATGGTCGTTAACGCTATTATTGATATTCCACTAGCTAGTCCGTCTAAACCATCTATTAAATTAATCGAATTTGTGATTGCCAATATCCAAAAAATGGTGATCGGAAAGCCTATCCAGGTAGGTAAGTATAAATAGTCCATGAAAGGAACACTTACTTGTACTACCGTCAGATTGTTTAAATAAACAATAATTATAGCAGCTATTATTAATCCTAACATTTTCGCCTTAGGACTAATTTCTTTAATGTCGTCAATGAGCCCTGTTAAAAGTACAATAGTCGCAGCTACGAAAATCGGGAAGCTTGTGCTTAACTCTACGGGTTGTAAAATAAAGACAGAAAAAAAGAAAGCAAGATAAATCGCCAATCCTCCCATAGATGGCATTATTTTCTCGTTTACTCTCCGTTTATTGGGAATATCCACGGCTCCTATTTTAAAAGCAAGTTTCCTTACTAGAGGCGTTAGAAATAAACTTAGTATAATCGTCAATAAAATATTTACAAAAATTTGATACACATCATACATAAATTTTTCCTTTCAGTTCATTAGAGTTTATTTTTCTTTTATCGAAGGGATTATAGCGTATAAAAATACAAATAATAGAAACAGCCAGAAAGCTGGGTTTAAATAACCGCCTTTAGCCATGTTCATAGTTATGAACAATATAGCTGCAGGAATACTATTTAAAATCACATACGCTGATAACCCGATATAGGGAATGAATCCTATTAAACCAAAATCACTCATCACGTAAGCGTAAATATTGGTGATCGGTGGTGTATGACCTATCCCATTTCCATAAAGCAAACGTTCCTTGTCTACATATATCCAAGTTCCAAGCAAACGGATATTAGCGGATCCATCTTCTCCACTAATTATATCTTTGGTGCGTTCTATAATGGTAACATCTATGAAATCCCAAAAATAAAGCATTATGGAACCTAGCATGAAAACAACTGCCAGATACCAGTAAGACCAGGAAAAGTTGCCGTTTATTATTCTGCTGATCACTAATGTTAAGCAGGTGACTGTAAATATTATAATCATACTATAACTTAAAGTTAGCATGATACCTAGCGCTAAAATGAATAATACCGTTTTTTTCGTCTTAGCCCTGTGATAAAAAACATTCGAAAAAAATATGATGTTTAAATAGTAACCTAAGTGAGCCGGTTCAGAAAAAAAGCTTCTCGTTCGAACGATTGCTTCGTTCCCGGCGAAATAATAACTCCTGCTGTCTTGGCGGGTAAATGTCCAAATGAGATTCGGTAATTCAAAATTATCGAGATAAATGGATAGTGTTATGGCTAGTCCTACCATAACAGTAATTACGGCAAAAACGTTACTCATTTTCAACAACCGCAACCGAAGTTGATTGTCCCTTATATAGTTAAAGTAAATAACGAGAGATACTAGATAGAAAACCAATTTTATGGTGGATAATGTTGCACGCTTTAAACTAAACCAGTAATCATTAAAGAGATACGAAAGAATGAACGTTATGGCTATTATGCTAAACGAAGCGAGCAATATGAGCAATTGTTTTTTTGTTATATGGATCTTGCCAAGAATAAACAGCAAAAAAATGCCGATGGCTAACAGAAAATCACCGAAGGAAGAATACAATATTGTCCAATCACTAATTAAAAAGGCTAAAGAAATCAAAAATAAAATTATATACGACCACAGTTTAGGATTGAATTTGTATAGTTTCGTTTCATTAAATGAGATCTCCAATACTACTTTCTCTCCTTCACTGAAAATAATCCTTTATTTCTTTCACTATTCTAACACTTGCAAAGCCATCCCCATAAGGATTGATGGCTTTAGACATTTTCTTGTAACGTTCTTTATTGGTTATTAATTCGGTCACTTCTTCTATCACTCGTTCTTTGTCTGTCCCGATCACCCTTAAGGTGCCGGCTTGTAACCCTTCCGGGCGTTCCGTCTTGTCTCTCAAGACCAGTACCGGTATATCCAGCGCGGGTGCTTCTTCCTGCAAGCCGCCCGAATCGGTCAGCACCAAGTAAGCTTTGGCGATCACCTGATGGAAGACATCGACTTCGAGCGGTTCGATCAAGTGGATCCGTTCGTGGTCGCCCAATATTTCTCTGGCTACCTTTTGAACGGTCGGGCTCAAATGGACCGGCAACAGCACGTCTACTTCTGAGTGTGCATTCACCACTTCCAACATCGCTTCAAAAATATTGGTCATGGGTTCGCCGTAATTTTCCCGTCGGTGTGATGTAAGTAAAACCCATTTCTGATTCGGCTTCGCATCCATCAGGTCCAGTGCCGGGTGCTTCCTTTGACTGTCTCTGGTGTAGTGGATCGCGTCAATGACGGTGTTGCCTGTTACAACGATCTGTTTTTCATCTTTACCTTCTTTGAGCAGATTCGCTTTGGTCATTTCTGTCGGGACAAAGAACAGATCGGTCATTGTATCGATCAACTGTCTGTTGCCTTCTTCAGGAAACGGGAAATACTTGTCGTATGTCCGGAGTCCGGCTTCCACATGTCCGATCGGGATCTTGTGGTAATACGCAGCCAGCGCAGCCGCAAAGCTGGTCGTTGTATCTCCATGGACCAGGATGATATCGGGTCGTTCTTTGATAAGTACTGTTTCGATTCCTTTAAGTACGTCAGCGGTAATATCTGACAGAGTCTGATTTTTTCTCATGATATCTAAGTCGTAATCCGGTTTTATGTCGAACACGGCTAACACCTGATCCAGCATTTCTCTATGCTGAGCCGTGACAATGATGCACGTTTCAAACGTCTCCTGATGTTTTTTCAATTCGAGAATGACCGGCGCCATTTTGATAGCCTCTGGTCGTGTCCCAAACACTATCGCAATTTTCTTTTTTTCCATCCTGTCTCTTCTCCGTTCTAGGTTCATTCATTATATTTATAACTCATTATAGTGTGACACAATCAGACGTAATTTTACCATAAAAAGAACCTCTACCGACAAATATTTCAAAATTGTCATAATCTGGTAAAGGTAAGTGTCTTCTCGGTCACAATTTATTTAGTTGTCTGTTTAGCTGCTGTTTCAGCCTTGCAGCCAGGATAAAGAGTTTGTCCTTTAAGGTGATGGTTTCAAATTTCTTCAGCTCTTTCTTTCTTTCCGGATGCACGTCGCTAATGAGCAGGGCATTGTAGATCGAAAGCAGCTGGCGTTTGATGAACTGTTTCTGTTTATCTGAATAGGTTTCTTTCTGATACTCTTTGTCCAGTGCTTCGAATACTTTAAGGTAGGAATCAAAGGATCTCAGTTTATGTTCCTTGGAGTGTTGCGTCATCGTGGAAGCGGTCCGGTAACGGCGGTGGTAAAAATCCTTGTTCGAGTATGTCATTTTCTGCGTGTTCACAAAGAGGACGGTCGTGAAGTACTCGTCTTCGTGCAGAACACCCTCCAGAAAAGCTAAGTTGTGTGCGTCGATGACTGTTTTCTTAACTAAGTATAGGCACGGTGACGGTGAGAAAGACTGTCTGTTTTTGATCACTGCTTCTTCACCCGTGTAGAGCTCTTTA
>NZ_JAWOBT010000075.1:0-19762 GCF_046484155.1 Alkalibacterium sp. | reverse complement strand
AGTTTATCATCAAAGGGATTATCAAAACCTTCTATTTCAAAGGAGTCTTTTACTAATTTATAGAACTCTTCTCTATTATCTTTATACTTTAAAAAAGATTTCGATAGTTCTTCATGAAAATCTATCCATTCAAATGATTTTTTAAAATTTGATACTGAATCTTCTAAATATAAAGCCAACTCCTTGTTAGCTTTAATCTTAGATTGAATATTTGAATTTAATCCGTGGTTTTGCAATTCATCATATGAAAATTCTTTGCCGGATAAAAATTGTATCAATTTTAATCTAATTGCATAACTTTTTTTTGATTTCTCTTTTTTAACGTCATCTAACCAGTAATCATCCTCATTAAGTTTATCCTCGTTAGTGAGATTAGTTTTAACGGCAACTGTAATAGCAATTATGCTTTTAACAGGACTTGATGCATATAAATAAACAGTATCTCCTTTTTGTACCTTCGTATTACCTTTTGTCCAGTCTACAAAACCATTATTGTGAGCAAATGCTCCTTTCACATCAAACACATTATTGGGATTGCTGGGGAAAATCCAATCGGTCAATTGACTCACCTTACTTTCTGTTTTTCTAATATCTCATCATTTATTTTTAGAGATGTGGATTTTTTTATTATTTATTTTTGAAATGCACCTGAGATTACCATTTACGATCTGATAAATTCTTCAAGAAGTCATAAGTGAATAGGCACTCTCAAGGCTCTTATAACATCGGATCTGTTACTTTTCTTATGGCACATAATGTATAGAGTATCCAGGTTGAATATTTTTTGTTCCATTTCTCTTTGATTTGATAGGGATGAGCTAGATTAATTACCTCTTTGTCTTCAAATATGGACATTTTAACTATACCATTTTTATCCT
This sequence comes from Alkalibacterium sp., assembly GCF_046484155.1. Taxonomy (GTDB): domain Bacteria; phylum Bacillota; class Bacilli; order Lactobacillales; family Carnobacteriaceae_A; genus Alkalibacterium. The sequence continues at coordinate 18,884 of NZ_JAWOBT010000075.1, read as the reverse complement.
ATGTAGATAAAGAACCTATGTCGAAAAATCAACATAGGTTCTTTATTTAGTCTAAAGTATTTTTTGTTTTATATATTGTTTCAAATAATTTTATTATTCAACACTAAAGAAAATCTCTTTAGTGAAACCTTCTGTCCATTTAATAAGATAATTTTCATCTGCCGGGGCAATCGTTGCTTGTCTTCCGCTAGTGCTTCCACCGTCGAATAAGTCAGTGTAACCAAATTCATTATCTATAGTAGCATAATGTCCGTCAGGTGACTCTGCTCCACTTTCAGAAACTGTTGATATCATTGGGAATGGGGTATAAGCAACGTCTTCACTGCCATCAACTAGTGTTGCTTCAATATCAAATATTATCCATTGATAACCTTCCGGTGCTTCTTCGTTGAACTGATTCTCCCCCAATATTATCTCATAAGCTTCATCGCCCGAGATGATGTTGTTAAGAGTTAATTTCAAGACACCTTCTTCTGCATCAAACACATCATCGATGTCGATTATATTAACATCTACTTCAATTGATGCGCCCAAAGGTACAGGGTTACTGCGTTTTCCGATGTCTGTTGTGGGTTCTTCTTCAACTACTTCTTCAATTTCTTCAGCGGGCTCCGTTTCATTATCTTCTGCTGCGACTTCTTCCGTCTCTAATTCTTCCGCAATATCTTCGTCATCATCACCCATAGAACCTAATACACCAAAAATAAAGAATACAATAATGGCAATAAACCACCATTTTTTATAGAATGGTTTGATTTCTTTAGCTTTTACTTCGTTACCTTCTGCATCATAAAACTTTTTTCTTGACATGATATTCCTCCTATACTCTTTTATTCTATTTGTATATATATTAACATTATTAAATGCATAAAACCATTACTTTGTAATCGGTCTCATGAATATTTAGTATCAATAGAACAATAAGGATCTATTTGATGAAAAAAAGCCCTACACATAATACACTTAAGAAACTAAGTGATCATGTATAGGGCTGTTAGTGTTAGTGTTAGTCTAAAATAATAACTTTAAATTCATTTTCTTCATTAGCTTCGCCTTCAATGGCTTGGCCTTCTTCGACAAATGGTAAAGCATCATTTAAGGTAATGTCTGCTTTATAGATACTGCCGTCAATCATGAAGTAGTATATAGTGTTGCCGGAAACAACGGCTTGGGAGATGTTTTCAACCTGGCCATTGATTTGGTTCAATATTTCTTCGTCCACTTCTTCAACCTCGGCTACATCACCATCTGACGTGCTGCCACCGTTTAACTGCGCAATCAATCCGTCTACAGTATCGCTCGTGATGACTTTCTGGTAATCTTGAGCGTCAACCAGTGCATAGGAACGAACGAGTCCGGAATCATCTTTTAGGGATGAAATGTAATACGGATTTTTATTCAAACTGATTAAGAGTGGAAACGTTGATTTAAATCGCATCTGTTGTAATGAACCCTCTGCTGATTGCATTGCTGAAAATTCATCTGCAGAAGTGACCGGATAAAACTCGGCTGCTTTCGTACGCATGTTAACGAGATAGAACCCAATGTTTGAGGCGTCATTATTGATAGATGTCACGCCTGTATAGAGAAAGATATCATCGTTCATCGGAATATAATTGTAACCGTCTGTCGTTTGAGTGACGCCGCGTTTTCCAAACATGGCGTTAAAGAAGCCACCGGTGTATTGTCCTTTATAATTTAATTGCTGCAAAATCAAATCGGATGAATACACGCGGTCGACCCATGACGGTATATTTTCTAAATCATATTCTACTGTTTCGCCTGTGACTGCGTCCAAGACGATCAGACCAGTCGGTTCGAGCTGTTTGAACCAGAAGATATTTTCATAAGTCGTCGCTATATAGTAAGGATGACCTTCGTCATCAACTTCAAAATCCGGATCCGCAAAAATTCTGGTCGGATATTTGAAGCGTAAGTGACGTTTAACATTACGGTTCAAGTATTCTGAATCTGAGTATTTGATGTTTTCATCAAGGTCTTCCACTTCTACTGCGCCTGTAACCATATCGACTTTCAAGTAGTTTGGAATACCTTCGCTGCGGTTATTTAACCAGCGTATGAAACCAGCGTACTGGAGCGGTGTGACACGGTAAGGTTCGTTATCGATATTGATCTGCGTGTAGGTATCGGACGGAACGAATTGAGAAACGAGTTCGCTGATCGAACCGATTCGTCTGTCACCTAAACGTTGAGCCGTGTCTTTATCCATCATTGGAATCGCTGAACCGTCCATGGCTGGGTAGTCTTCTTGAAAGTTTTTTTCTTCGACTTCAATCAATTCAGCATAATCAGTGGCACGGAACATGACGCCGTTAACTAAGTTACCCACTGCAATCCCTATAACAACCAGTACGGGAATAATCAAAGCCCCATATTTCACCTTTTTAGTATAGAAATACTGGCCGTCTATCGTTATTTCGATAGCAACGACCGCGATCGTCAGCATCAAGAGCAGGAATCTAAACTCCTGAGAGTGAATATTGAGCGCCGGTGTATACATGTAAAATACAACTAACGAGACTATAAATAGTGTGAGATATAAAAATAATCGTTTTTTCGATGTTTTCATGGTATCTTCCTTTTCTGTATCACTTAGCTTTTTAAGTCTAATGATTGATTTGGTGATAGCTTATTCGTTTGCTGAAAAACAGTTGAGTGTGAGGACCAATTGTATGATGTAAATGTAAAGAGGAATAATAGCTGCATAGATAAGAATAGTGATGAGCATCAATGGTTTCAGTGACTCCCATTCAAGCACTAAGCGTCCAAGCAGGCCTGATACATGCAACAAGCTGACATATTTCAGTACTTTGAAGGGTTGTTTTCTGTAGAGGCCATACAAAATGACCCCGACAAAAATATAAACCACACCATACAAACCGATCATTGAAAGATCAATGAAATTTAACGGTACAAGCACCATGCCCATTATACCGATATACATGAACGTAACGACTTTAAAGGGTTGGGTGTACGATTTAATAGCTTGATATAACTGATTTAAACCTGTAGTATCTTTGAAGAATAACACGATGCCACTCATAACCAGTGCAAAATAAAAGAGTGTCACACGTCTCGCCCCTTTTCTCCCTTACTTATTTTTCTATTTCAAAAAAATGGTTATCCTCTTCATTGGCCCTTCTTTTTCAATTATACAAAATGTGAACTGTATTCTAGAGAGAAATAACACTGCTCAATTCATTATATGGGTTAGTGAAGCAAACTGCAATGCAAGGTTAGTTTTTCCTCGACGCATAAGTCAGAAACAAGGTCAATAACTAAAGAATGAGGGATTCAAGACTAAATCAAGAAGGTACCGGCTTGAATTTCCAAAAGCCGGTACCTTCTTGATTTTTTTATTCGTCGTTTAGCTAAGTCGTTCATTAATTTGTTCTACTTTCGATGTCATTGTATCTTCATAGCCTGGTCGGATATCACCTTTCAGAACTACTTCGGTACGTATGCCCTGGTCTGCTAAAACCATGACAGCTTCTTTTACCACTTTCATAACATCATCCCATGGTCCTTCGATTTCAGTGAACATGGATGTCGTTTTGTTGGGTAGGTCAGAACCTCTTATCACTTTTATCGCTTCTGCTACGTGTGAAGAAGTTCCTTCTCCTTCGGCAATAGGTACAATGGAAACAGCAACTAATGTATTCATTATTGATCCCTCCTTCTGTTAAGAAATCATCTACTCAATAAAGATGATGACTATCTTTATTGAGTAGATCATAGTTTGAGATTTTCCATATTCAGTATATATCTTGTACTTTTGCTTGTGCAATTAATAGCTTTTGAGAAGCATATTGAAAGCATCAGGTAATCAGCAGTCAACGCGATGGTTTAATAAATCCTATATGAAAAAAAGAAAGCAGAAGGCATTGATGCCTTCTGCTTTCTTTTTGAATTGCTTAATTGAACTGATCAGTAAAGATCGTAAATTTTGTCGAACAAGTCTTTTTCATTTTCTATCTGTGCTTTGTTGCCGATGACGACCACTGAGCCTGCATCAATGACTTTTCGGAAGCCGTCGTGCAAGGATGACAGTTTGTCTGAATCGGTTGCTAGAATTTCTTCTTTCAACTGAACGATGTCTTCTTTGGTGATGTTGCGTTTGAGTCGATTGAATGCTGTAAGTCCTTTGCTCTCTGCCGATTTTGGCTGCTCAAGCGGGCTTAGTGACCCGATGATGTATTTCAAGAGTTCAGATTCTGAAAGTTTCAGCTCTTTAACGTAAGTCGGCATGTTTTTATAAACCTCTAACGTTTTACCGATATTTGGATCCCGGTAGGAACCTAAGGCTAGACTGCCGGTTCGGTTATGCTGGTAAAGGGAACCATAGGCGCCGCCCTTAACGCGGATAGCATTCCACAGGTAATCGAAGCGGAAAGCCGTCGACAAGACTAGAGACGTTCCGGAGTAGTCGAGTGTTCCTGTGGCGTCACTACCAAGTCCGACGTAGTTAACGTCTTGTGCTGTGATGTATGCTTCGTTTTGCTTGGGTCCAGCTGAGTAAGTCACGGTTTCCCCTAAAGGCTCGCTCGGTAAGGATTCAAAGGCAGAAATCAAAACATCTTTGACGGCTTCTTTACGGTCAGCGCCACCCGTATAAAGAACATGTAAACGACGTTTGTTCAAGAGTTTCGTTAACAACTGAGTCAGTCTATCGTTCAATTCGATCGAGTCAGATTTCAATTCGTCGCGCACGGTCTTCAAGTAATTGAACTGATCGATACCATTGACTGATTCACTGAGCTTCGCTGCCGGTTTCACCTGGCTCAAAGCACGATTTGCGACGATAGCGTGTGAACTGAAATTGATTTTTTGCTCGAAATTAGAAAGCAGGCGCTGTGTGATTTTCAAGAGTTCCGCTTTTTTGTCAAACTGGGTATGCAGTATAATCTCTTTCATCAATCCGACCAAGTCTTCTAGTGAGGCGGACAAGGCTTTCCCGCTTAATCTGAAGTAAGGCTTGATGTTTCCTTGTTGGTCTTCGTAAACAGCTACACTACCGTGAATGCCGCCTGTGTGTGTGTCCATTTCCTTTTGCAAGTCTGCTTCATCATATTTCTCTGTGGCCAGCTTGCCGAGCAAGTGACTGAAATACCCTAGGAGCGGATACTCCTCTTCCTTGAAATCTTTAATATCGAAGTACAAGTTGATGTAATCGATCCCTGAAGTGAATTGTTCCGCATGATAGAAAGAAGTGTCTTCGCCAAATGCGCTTTCTTCGATCGGATAGTCCTGTTCGTCCGTGGTCAAGTCTTCACGTGTTAAGGTTGGGATCTTAGCCAGGTCTTCAGGGCTATCGGGTGTTCCCTGACGCTCGATCAACGCCTGTGTTTCTTTGATGATCTTCTGACGTTCCTCATCCGAAATCTTGCCTTTATAGTCTTGCAATTTTTTAAGTGTTTCTATTTCCAGTTTATCGCTTTTCCCTGGTTCAGCTTTTAGGATCACTTGTGTAAACACATTATTATTTAAAAGTTTGCGTTTGATGAGTTCTTCGAAGTAACCTTCGTCCACTTTTTTAGCCAATTCTTCCAGGAAATGGTTGAACTGCAGGTTATCGAACGGATTTTTGTCATATAACCATGTATTCAGTGTTTGAATCGCATAAATGACGCCACGCGGATTGTCTTCTGAAATTGCCGCTTCGCGTGTCTGGAAAGTGATTTTGTTCAAGGCTGCCTGAATCAGGTCTTTGTTGATGCCTTTTTCCACTAATTCAGTGAGGGTATCTTCCACCACTTGTTTGAATTGCGGCATTTTATCGGCACTTGAATACTTAGCCATGATTAAAAAGGCAGTCGGATAACCGATATCAGAGACGTCACTATCAATGTCTCCGCCAATATGGGCGTCGAGTAATGCTTTTTTAAGTGGTGACTGGTTGTTCCCGAATAGTATTTCGTCCAAGACTTCCAAGCCAAAGATATCAAGCGTTTCATCAGGGAGTGCGCCGTGCCAGGCAAGTGCCAGGTAATCTTTACCTGTCGGATCGTCGCCCGCCGTGATCGAATACGTATCAGTATAGACGGATTCTTTAGGTTGAGACGGTTCGATGGATAAGTCGATGGTCTCTTCCTGCTTGCCCATGCCTGTAAAGTACTCTTCCAGTCTGTTGAAGAAATCAGTGATGTTCAAGTCACCGTAAACAATTGTCAGCGAATTGCTTGGGTGGTAATACATTTGGTGAAAAGTAATAAATTCTTCCTGCGTCAGTGTTGGAATGACTTTGGGATCCCCACCGGAATTGTGGCTGTATAAAGTGTTCGGATAAAGCTGAGCCGCTATATGATCGTATACTTGATGTTCGGGTGATGCAGCAGCACCTTTCATCTCATTGTAGACAACACCTTTATAAATCAAATCGTCGTCTTCGTTTTCTAAGTGATAGTGCCAGCCTTCCTGTGCCAATATTTGCGGATCCTGATACAGCTTAGGCTGGAAGACGGCGTCCAAATACACACCCATCAAATGGCCGAAATCTTTTTCGTTAGTGGATGCGACCGGATAAATTGTTTTATCCGAAAACGTCATCGCGTTGACAAAGGTATTGAGTGAGCCTTTGATCAATTCCACGAACGGTTCCTTGGACGGGTATTTTTTAGACCCATTTAAGACGGAATGCTCTAAAATATGCGCGATACCATTGTCGTTATAAGGCGGTGTTTTAAAACCTATCGTAAATGATTTATTCGTATCATCATTAGCTAAGTATAAAACCTGTGCGCCTGTTTCTTCGTGTTCATATAAGTAACCTTCTGACTGAATGTCTGGAAGGTTCTGTGTTTCGATTTTTTTAAAGACCATACGTATCTCCTTCGTTTTCTCATTATTTTTTCATATAGAACCATTGTACATGATATAAGCCCGCTTTGACTAGAAGAAGAGATTGAAAGGGTTCAATCTCTTATCGTCAGTTGAATTTGAGAAGAAACTAGGCCTCGCCTAGTTTCACCATCATTGACTGAGTACTTCAACCGCTGCTCAAGTCATCAGCTTGAGTGATTGACGACTGTTTTAAATTTCGAGACAGACTCAGCGACTCAAATTTTCTCAGTTGGTCATTCGAGGGCTGAAATGACAAACTCGCTGACAACTATTTTCTGAGCTTGTCATTCTAAGGTCGAAATGACGAACTCACAGCTAGAAAACCCCTGAGTCTGTCATTCTAGGCTCGAAATGACGAACTCGCTGACAACTATTTTCTGAGCTTGTCATTCAACGTTCTAAATGACGAACTCGCAGCTAGAAAAAACTTGAGTCTGTCATTCTAGGGTCTAAATGACAAACTGGCTGTTAAATAGTTTATGAGTTTGTCATATCAGTATTAGAATGACGAACTCATTAAAATAATAGTGACGAGTCTGCGTTTTTTCCATTAAAATGTTCAACTCGCGCATCTCTGGATGAGCGAGTTGGTCTTTTTAAAGTCCTTTATTTACTGATTAAGATTAGTAGCAGTATTGTTAAATATTTCATGATGACTCGTGCCCCGGATCAAATTAAATCAGCATCAGCGCGAGCAAGGCATAACACGCAAAGGTGATCAGGACACTGAGCATCGTTCCGATCACGAAGTACTCGGAAAAGTAAGGGTCTTCGGCGATGAGTTTGTAACGCGCGAAGGCCTTGATGGATAATATCGCGACAACGGATAACAGACTCCCGAAGAAGAACGACAGCAAGATAAGCAGGCGTTCCAGATTGCCGATCATGGCCCCTGCCCCTTTGAAGCCCGAATCCTGTTCGGAATGAGCGGCTATCGTCGTGACTGTTTTCGGATCGTATTTGGAACTGATCGCCCGAATAATTAAATTGGTCGGCTTCATCAGCAGCAGTAAGACGAGTGACAACCGCATGAGGACGGCATATGGCGACTGCACAACGAACGCACTTAGCGGCAAGGCAGAACCCTGAATGACAGCCAACGCTTCCAAAGCCAGCTGCAGGACGACCAAGGTGATCCCACTCAATACAATATAGGTGCTTGCCTGTTTCAAGAAGCTACTCCCCTGATGACCTGAGAATTGCCGACCGCTGTTTAAGGCGAGCAGACTGACGAGTAGCGGTATGAAAAGCGCAAGACCCAGGCCGACTAAGACGAATGGCTGAACAGCCATATCGACGAAGGCGTTCAATATGAAGAGCCAAAGCAAATAGATCATCTGATGCATGACAAACTGAACGATGGACCGGTTCTTGTCATAAAACAGGTGCAGCGAATGTTCCGCAGTTAAATTGCTGTTTAAAAAGAGAATGATGGCCCGTTTGAGCTTGTTTTCATAAAAGATGTACCCGACCATTAACCCGAGTGCCATCACCAGCCACTTCATCAAAAAGTTGCTGCCGAAGTCGTTCAGTCCGATTATGACGAACGTGGTGAACACTACCCCCCACAGATAATGAAAGGGTTGGACGGGTACTTTCTGACCGTCTGCTTCACTGTTTTGGGTCGGCTGGAAATAGAAATACCCGATGAGGTGGGCAATGAGACTTTCAATAAGCATGTCAGACCCTCCCCTCTTCGATTTTGTCGGCCAGGAGTTGGCGGGACTGGATGTACTGTTTGATCTGAGTAGAAATGATGCGCTTGCTGATGGTCTGCGCACTGAATGACTTTTTAAGGCCTTCCTGTAAGGCGTCTGTGACCTGCTGGTTATTCACGTCTGCATAAGCGCTGGCTTTCAACACGTAATACACCGTTTCTTTCTGGGTCGAAGTCCATTGATTACGGATCACATTCTGGAGACGGATGATGCTGTTATAGAAAAGGTCATCCGGCTGATCCGCTTTTATTTTTTCGTTGAGCAGGCCGTAATCGTCGTCTTCATGCACCGATTCAATGGCCTCTCTGGCAAACCAGTAAGCGGGTCCGTCGGTGCCGATGCTCACTTCTTTATTCTTGATCGGCGTGGTCAATTCCCCGATGCCGATGCCCCAGCGTAATGATATCTCTTCACCGAGTTGCTGGTGGGTCTTGAGCTGCAGTTCCAGCGTGATCAAATCGATGAGTAAAAAGGCGGTTTTCATATCTTTAACGATTCCCTGGAATTCATCACCCAGGGTAATGGTCAAGTGGGATTCAAGCTGTGCTGAAAATTGCTTGTTCATGACTTCCAATATGTCTGACAGGATCTGTTGCGTCTGTGCGCGTTGTTTCATCTTTTTAGAAGCGATAATATCTGCGATCAAAGCTACTTTTGATTCATTTACCATTTCATTCCACTCCTCTCACTCTGTTCCTTTTAAATATAAACCAAAAAGAGTTGATTTTCAAGTTTCAACCATTTAAAGATGAATTATCAAATTAAACTTTATATAGTTGAAAAAAGACACTGTAGAGTGATCCTACAGTGTCTTCAGGTTATGCTTCGTATGGAACAGTTTCAAGCTCGATGGTGGATGCATTTTGAGTGAGTTTGGCCACCGGACAACGTTTATCGGCTGACTGCACGATATCATTGGCACGGTTTAGATCCAATCCTTCAATTGCCGCAAAGATGTATACCTGGAAATAATAACCCACACCACCGTCTTCACGTCTGAGTTGAACTTTAGCGGTCACTCTGCTTTTATTGTCCAGACCGCGCGCTTTGAGTAATGCCTGTATAGTGGCATTCAGACAAGTCGCGAGAGATAGTCCGAATAATTCTTCAGGATTGGTCCCCGGCTTATCGCTCGTCGGGCTCGATACAGTGACGGAAAGGCCGTTATCCCCTTCCACATAGGCTGTGCCATCTACACCATCGTTGTTATGAACGGTTGCTTCAAACAAATAATCTTCCACGGATTATCCTCGATTCTTAAGCTTTGATTTGTGCGACGTCGATACCATCGATTCTTTCAAGTTCAGGAAGTAACGCTCTTAAAATACGTCCGCCGTAAACAAAGACATCCATCATTGGGCTTACGTCTTCGCCGGTGATACCTAAGTGACGCATGACGATTTCGCCGTCTCCCGAAATAACGAAGCGGTAGTAACCTGAACGCATAGCGTTGATTTCGTTTAGGTCAGAAGTGATTTGTGGCATTTTATTGCGATCAGTCACCTGACCGATTTTATTATAAGTAATTTGGTAGTTCACACGCGGTTGTTCTGAATCATGAATAATGACCCCACATGCGACAGCTTTCTCTTTGCTTACACGTAAAGCTGTTTGGAAAACGATTTGTTTTTGCGTAACGGTTTCACCATCTTTTTTATGGATAGGTGTGTCCAGTTCTTTAGTTTTGAATTGAATCTTTCTGTCTTGTGCTAAGTGACTAAATTTATCTGTGATTACGCTCATAATATAAATCCCCCAATAAGTATAGTATCGTGTCTGTGATTCACACAAAAATAATTATATCATAAAACGCTTACTAAATATAGACTTCTTGGAGGATTATCCATCATTTTTATTTGTCCCATTTATTTTGAAGTGATGATAGGTATCGTTTGTTTACACGGTGATCATGATTCTTTATAGAAGGGTGACTGAGAGGTTTTCCCAATCGTCTATATTAGTTCTTCTGAGAAGTTCGAGCACAAAAAAACACCGTAGTCTAATTAAAGAATACGGTGTTTCAATATTATGACTATTTGATTTTACGGATGCGCTCTGGAATACGAGCAGCTTTACCACGTAATTCGCGTAAGTAGTACAATTTAGCACGACGTACACGTCCTTGACGAGTCACTTCGATTTTTGCAACACGAGGTGAATGTACTGGGAAAGTACGTTCAACACCAACGCCGTAAGAAATTTTACGAACAGTATACATTTCGCTGATTCCTTCACCACGACGGCTGATTACTACGCCTTCAAAAAGCTGAATACGTTCGCGTTCGCCCTCAACAATACGTGCGTGGACAGTAACGCTGTCTCCTGGACGGAAGTCCGGTAAGTCAGAACGTAATTGTTCTTTTGTGATATCTTCGATTAATTTATTCATTTTTACATCTCCTCTCGCGCAACACTCATAAAGAGCATGTCCCAGCGGAATATTGCGAAAATAAAAGTGGTTACCCACTCAATTACTAACTCTACCATACAACGATTTGGGTGTAAAGGTATTTTACTTGTTTTCTTTGAAAATCCCTTTATCGCTGTTACCTGAATCGGTTGACGGACTTGAATTTATTCCGTCTCTTCTGCTTCTCTTTCCCACTCGGCGATAAGCTTTTTATCCTGATCAGATAAAGCGTAAGACGCCAGCATATCCGGTCGTCTGTCAAATGTACGTTTAAGGGATTCCTTATGGCGCCATTCTTCAATCAAGCCGTGATTGCCATTCATCAATACGTCAGGAACCTTCATTCCCTTGTATTCTGCCGGACGCGTATAGTGCGGGTGTTCCAGTAGGCCGCTGGAATGTGAATCGGTTTGGGCTGAAGCGACGTTGCCCAACACTTCTGGCAACAAGCGCACGGTGGCATCGATCATCACCATAGCGGCCAGTTCTCCGCCTGTCAGGACGTAATCGCCCAGAGAAACCTCATCAGTCACTATGGATCGAATCCGTTCGTCATAGCCTTCATAATGGCCACACAGGAACACCAGATGCTCTTCTTTCGAGAATTCTTCAGCCATCGCCTGGTTGAAGGGTTTGCCGGCCGGATCCATTAAGATGACACGTTTTTTCGTTTCGGGCTCCCGTTCGTTGATCGAATCCATGGCATCAAACAACGGTTCGGGTTTGAGTAACATCCCGGCTCCGCCACCGTAAGGCGTATCATCGACCTGGTGGTGTTTGCCTTTGCCGAACTGTCTGAAATTCACGCGGTTGACTTCGACGATATCTTTTTCGATCGCACGCTTGACAATGGAATGACCCAGCGGTCCGTCAAACATTTCGGGAAAGAGCGTGACAACATCTATTTTCATTAGTCTAACCCTTCCATGACGTGCACTTTCACCACTTGGTTTTCAATATCCACGTCCAAGATGACCGACTCGATATATGGCAGCAGCAGATCTTTCTTGTTCGGTCGCTGAACGACCCACACATCATTCGCTCCGGGAGATAAAATTTCTTTTATTTTGCCTATTTCTTCACCGGAATCTTCATCAATAACTGTACTACCAACGACTTCATGAATATAGAATTCGTTCTCAGGCAATTCAAGTAATAAGTCTTCGCCGACTCGCAAGGTTCCGCCGACAAACTTTTCGACATAATTGACATTGTCATAGCCTTCAAAAGTGACCAGATCAAAGTTTTTATGTTTACGGTGTGTACGGACGGTTAATTCTTCACTCTCGCCATCTTTACCAAACCAGCTCAAAGTCGCACCCTGAAAGTAACGTTCCTCAGGATTGGTGGTGCTTGAAATCACGCGCACCTCACCTTTTATTCCGTGTGTATTGACCACTTTACCAATATCATAATATTCCATAACTACTTCCTTCCTTTCCTCAAGGTCGATACAAAAAAAGGATGAACTCAAAGAGCCATCCCCGGTTTCCTGTTCAGTTGATTAATCAACAATCGTTAATCGGACACGCTTAGTACCGTCAAATTGGATACTGTAAACGATGGATCTTATGGCTTTCGCAATGCGTCCACGTTTTCCAATAACACGACCGACATCATCCGAATGAACAGACAACAAATATTCATGAAAGTCATCTGTGTCTTTTAAATCCAATTTAATGTCTTCAGGATGACTTACTAATGGTTCGACAATGGTTCTGATTAAATCTCTCATATCTGTATCAGTCATAATACCATCCTTTTTTTAAATGCCCTCTATAATAGAATGAAGAAAAGACTGGAACAGTCAATACTTAACTATCCATTCTTTTCTTCTCAAGTGACTCATTTAATTCGAACAATTATTTGCTATATTTCTCATCGTGGAATTTTTTCATGATTCCTTTTTGTGATAATAGGTTTTTAACTGTATCTGATGGTTTTGCGCCATCTCTTAACCATTTCATAACGAGTTCTTCGTTGACTTTAACTTCTGCTGGTTTTGATACAGGGTTGTAAGTTCCAACTTGTTCAATGATACGTCCATCACGTGGTGAACGAGAATCAGCAACAACCAAACGGTAAAAAGGATTTCTTTTAGAACCCATACGTTTCATGCGGATTTTTACTGCCATTATACTTGCACCTCCTGTTAATAAGATAATAAGGAATTCTTTTAATTTAAAGACCTTTTTTTCTTGAGTTTAGTTCTCTTTCAAACTCACGAATGTAAGCTTATCATGTAATGAATAGCTCGTCAAGTGTTTTTTCTTTACAGAGCACAATTTCATGTGCGATGACCGAGTCATTCAACTGAATCCCGGAGAGTATTAAGACTGATTCTCTGTTTTTTCTCAGTTAGATCTTTAAAATCGGTGAAGTTATGAATCCAATCAGTCCGCCTTAAATGTGCCTCCATAAAATCTACACACTTTTGTTTTATTATAATAATAAGATAGAACATATAGGGAGGAAAAATAAATGTATCATGATATGTATGGTTTATTTGGAGGAGGATTCGGTTACATGATGTTCGGAGGGTTATTTTTGATTATACTCATTATTATTATTTTGTATCTATTGTTTAGACAAGGCTCGCAGGGGTCACAAGGCAATGGCTACCAGATGAAGAAAAACTCAGCTTTAGATATTCTAGACGAAGAGTACGCTAAAGGAAATATAACAGAAGAAGAATATACGAGAAGAAAGAAAAACTTATCGTCACGTTAAGACATGAATAGGCAAGAAAAGATCGATCCGGCTGAGAGTAACTTCCAGCTGAGTCGATCTTTTTTCTTGTCTGATATCAGTTCTGTCTTATTCCTCTGACCTTTTCATCATACTATATGCTATATCGTTACAGCTATTCGATCATCTGCTATCAGAACAAGCGGACCGTGCAAAGGCTGGCATTGTGATATAGTAAAAGAAAAGGAGTGAGTAAAATGACGATAGAAGATCATGACTTCATTATGAGCCAGATAAAAGGATTTGCCAGAGGCATTGGTGTACTTTTAGAAGTATCTTCTCTTAGAGAACTATTGAAGCTGGAATTTTCTGTGGAAGAAGACTTGTCAGACAGAGAAATCGAATCGATCATTTATACTGCCAGAGTTGAAGACTACATTAACAAACGCATACTGACTCAAGATGAACTGGAAAAAATGCTGGGCCTCCCTCCCGAACGAGTGGATGATTTAATGACTACCACCGAAAAAGCATCTGAGGAAGAACTCGAGCTGCTGAAAAAACTGATCGAAGACGAACACCACTGGATCGAGCCGTACGAAGACTGAAACTAAAAACTATTTAATGGATCGAGTGATTTAGTCGGCTATGTAAGTTCTGATGAAGTCTTTTAGTATAGGATTTCTTAAAAAAAGACTCACAGCTATGATCACTAGAGAATACCTCACTCATTCAGAGCCCTGTCCCCTGTCTGCTTGCAAGTTCGGTAAGTAGCTGTCTGAGTGTGTCTTCTACTTACCGAATCGGAGAATATTCGGTAAGTTCTCGCCTCACCAGTTGTTTAACTTACCGAACTTGGTCCAACTTCGACACTTTGAGCTTTTTCGTGCTTCGCTAATGACCGAACGACCCTCCATTCGGTCATTAGCGAGAGCTTTGACCAGTCTAATGACCGAACCTGGTCCAGCTTCGACACTTTGAGACGAAGCCTCTCGTGCTACTTACCGAATCCCTCTTTATTCGGTAAGTAGCGCAGTGAAACGACCTCCAAAGTACCGAACCAGACTGGAACCATTAAAAAACCACATAAAGGAAAGCAGACGAGAATATTCTCGCCTGCTTTTTTCGCGAATAGGGCTTACTATTGCTTATTATGTAGTTGTAAAACCATCAGGCTGTTCCTGTTTTCTTACTACAGATAAGGAATGATCTTGAAAAAGGGATAACCCTTATTTTTTTGATGTACGCCAGTACTTAAATAATAACCATGAGCAAATTACTTTAAAAAGTAATGGAAATTTGATAAGGTGTTAAGGATATGTTTATTATACATATCTTAATTGAATTAGGAGGAATTTGTAAATGAAATTTATCGTTGTTGGAACATCTCATGCTGGTTATGAAGCAACCGAAACATTGCTGAAGGAACACCCAGACGCTGAGGTACATTTATATGAACGTGGAACTACCGCTTCGTTTTTATCTTGCGGAATCCAAAGTTACTTAGAAGGCGTCAGCGAAAATGCTGATCAACTTCACTATGCGACAGCAGACTCTTTTGAAAAACAAGGGGTAATCGTCCATATGAACAGTGATGTTGTGGGAATCGACCCGACCGGAAAAACTATCACAGTAAAAACTGAAGATGGCGAATCAGATGAAAGTTACGACAAGCTGTTCCTTTCACCCGGAGCTAAGCCGATCGAACTACCGGTTCCAGGAACTGACCTAGAAAATGCTTTCTATGTTCGTGGACGTAACTGGGCTGAAAAAATCAAAGCCCGTATGCCGCATTCGAAAAAAGCTGTTGTCGTTGGTGGCGGTTATATCGGTATTGAAGTTGTGGAAGCTTTTGCAAAAGCTGGCATTGAAGTGACTGTCATCGATCTACTGGATCGCGTACTGAAAACTTATCTGGATAAAGAATTTACAGATGTCCTAGAAGAAGAGATGCGCCAGCAAGGCATCAATGTCCGTACCGGTGAAATGGTCAAAGAGATCGTCGGCGAAAACGGTAAAGTGAAGAAAGTCATCACTAACAAAGGCGAATATGAAGCAGATACGGTCATTCTGTCTGCCGGTATCCGTCCAAACACCAAATGGCTTGAAGGCATTTTGGACTTGGACAAAGACGGCACAGTCGCTGTGAATGAATATATGGAAACATCCGCAAAAGATATCTTTGCTGCCGGAGATGCAGTTAAGATTCCTTTTGCCCCAACAAATGGCAAAAAACTGCTCGCTTTAGCACCAAATGCCCGTCGTCAAGCAGTTATTGCGGCAAAAAATATGGGTGGTAAAAAAATGGAAATGCCTTCGGTTACAGGTACTTCCGGACTGTCTCTCTTCACACACAAATTCGCTTCAACTGGTGTCAAAGACATCGACAGTGACACAGTGGATGCTGAAGTAATCAGCAAGTATGTGGAAGAAAAATTACGTCCGAAATTTATGGGAGATGACGAAACTGTCTTGATGAAAGTTTATTTTGAAAAAGACAGTCAACGTATCGTTGGTGCACAATTGATGTCAACCTATGATATCACTCCTGCTATCAATACTCTTTCTGTTGCTATATCAGCTGGATGGACATTGGAGCAGTTAGCCTTTGCAGACTTCTTCTTCCAGCCAGAATTTAACCGTCCATGGAACTTCCTGAACGTCCTTGCACAGCAAGCAATGGGAGAAACCTACGGCAGCGACAAAATGTTATTCTAAACTATTACCAAGCGTATCATTAAACAGATTTAACAGAACCCACCTCCCTGTGCACTCGCACAGGGAGGTGGGTTTTTATCTTGATCGTTTTACCCTCATTAGTGGGAATCAACAGGTCTAAATAACAGAAAAAGCAGACGGGAGGATTCCCGTCTGCTTTTTCAATATAGCCATATAGCCATTTCTTTATTTCTTACGTCTGATTTTTTTCTTTTTCTTATGCGTATTATTACTTTTCGATGCGCCATTCATGGCCATTTTACCGAGTTTACCTTTGACTCCGCCACCGAGCATTTTATCCAGTCCGCCCATTTTGCCTTTAGACATTTGACCCATCATGTCTTTGGATTGTTTGAACTGTTTGATCAGTCGGTGAACTTCCGCGATATCACGCGCAGACCCTTTGGCGATACGGCGACGTCGTTTTTGTGACAAGAGTTCCGGATTTTCCCGTTCTTCTGTCGTCATGGACATCACAATAGCTTTCATGTGCGCCATATCTTTCGGATCTACTTCCAACTTGTCCACACCAGGCATCTGGTTCATCCCGGGAATCATTTTGATAATGTCCTCAAGCGGCCCCATTTTCTGCATCTGGTCCATTTGTTCGATAAAGTCGTTGAAATCATAACGATTCTCACGCATTTTCGCGGCCATTTCTTCCGCACGGTCTTCATCGACTTCCTGCTGGGCACGTTCGATTAAAGTCAGGATGTCTCCCATACCTAAGATACGGTTAGCCATCCGTTCTGGGTAGAACGGTTCAAAGGCATCGAGCTTCTCGCCGGTACCGGTGAACTTGATCGGTTTGTTGGTAACGGCACGAATAGAAAGTGCTGCACCACCACGTGTGTCCCCGTCTAATTTGGTCAGGATGACACTGGTAATATTTAATTGTTCGTTAAATGAATCAGCCACATTGACTGCGTCCTGCCCTGTCATGGCATCAACGACTAAGAAGATTTCATGCGGCTTCACGGCTGACTTCACATCTTCCAGTTCATTCATCAATTTTTCATCGATGTGTAAACGACCGGCCGTATCAATGATCACGACGTCACAGTTTTGTGCTTTCGCTTCTTCGATCCCTTTTGCAGCGATCTCTACCGGGCTGACTTGATCACCCATGCTGAAGACGGGAATATCAAGGTCACGACCGATTGTCTGGAGCTGATCGATCGCAGCTGGACGGTAAATATCCGCCGCAACCATCATTGGTTTCTTGTTTTCGTGTTTACGTAGATAGTTGGCTAGTTTACCGGCAGTGGTTGTTTTACCTGCCCCTTGTAAACCGGTCATCATATAAACGGTTGGACCCTGGCCAGGAGCGGCGAAAATGATTTTCTCCTGTTCGCTACCCATTAATGCCGTTAATTCATCATTAACGATCTTGACCACTTGCTGTCCGCCGTTCAAACTTCCGAGAACTTCTTCTCCCATTGATTTTTCACGAACAGTTTTCACGAAATCTCTTACAACTTTATAGTTAACGTCAGCTTCGAGTAAAGCAAGTCTTACCTCGCGCATCACGTCTTTGACATCTGCTTCGGTTACCTTCCCTTTTTTACGTAGTCCGGAAAAGGCATCTTGCAGACGACCGGTTAAACCTTCAAATGCCATCGTTGGTTCATTCCTCTCTCAGAGTCTCTAGATTAATTGCCTGGATATATTCAAGCAACTGAGCATCTTCTTTGTAGTGTTCTTGTGCGTACTGGCTTAATTGTTCCACAGCTTCTTGCTTTTTCTCGAAGTCTTCAATGAGATGCAGTTTTTCTTCATAATTAGTTAAGATCGCTTCTGAGCGTTTGATGTTATCGTACACTGCTTGACGGCTCACAGAAAAGGCATCGGCGATTTCTCCCAATGAGTAGTCATCGCCGTAATAAAGCTGCATGTATTCCTGCTGTTTGGAAGTGAGCAGCGGACGGTAAAACGAGAATAATCGATTAAGCCGTAATGTTTTTTCGAGTTCCATTGGATGATCTCCTTTTTAACTGCACAAAGTCTCGTTTCATAAATCAGACAGTCTGTGCGATCAATTCTTTGAATAATCCGGAAGCAAACTTCTCTGTATCGAAGGGGTGCAGGTCGTCCATCGTCTCGCCCAAGCCCACGAATTTCACGGGGATACCGAGTTCTTTCCCGATGGCCAGGACGATCCCACCTTTGGCCGTTCCGTCCATTTTGGTTAAGACGATACCGGTCACATCAGTGGTTTCTTTAAATATCTTGGCCTGGTTCAGGGCGTTTTGTCCAGTGGTTGCATCCAGTACCAGCAGTGTTTCATGCGGGGCATCCGGAATTTCTCTGGAAATGACGCGTTTCATTTTTTGAAGTTCATTCATCAGGTTCTTCTTGTTTTGTAGACGTCCGGCCGTATCGATCAGCAGTAAGTCAGCACCTGACTGTTTCGCCATTTCGATACTGTCATAGACAACGGCTGCGGGATCGCCACCCTGTTTCGTTGAAACGACTTCAGCACCGACACG
>NZ_JAWOBT010000085.1:0-3457 GCF_046484155.1 Alkalibacterium sp. | reverse complement strand
AAGCTTTGATAAGCATTTATCCTGTCTGTTAATTGAATTTGATCAAGCTGGTTTCCGGGTAGATATTCCTGTGATTTCGAACACTTGATCCCGCTGAAATCGGTTAAATTTAGAATCCTCCTTCCCGAGCCACCATATCCTGTTAATGTGATGCGAAAAGGAAATATCGACTATAACTCATAAAAAATGCCTTCCCGTTTATCAGAAAAATACAGTTTCCAACACTATGATAGAAAGATCCACAGTTTTCGTCGAGCTATTTTGGGCTAATACAGTAGCATCTATGAAAAATGTGCCATGAGCAACACGAGAATTCCTGAAAAAAGACATTAAGAGACAGGTGCAATTAGAGAGCATTTGGAAAATTCAACTAGATTAAAACAATAAGTGAGTGTAAATCGTTAAATTTGTATAACTAATGAAAATCGACATGAACCTGCAATCGAAAAAATTAGAGTTGGTCCAGCTCATACTAAATACGGAGAAACCATCGATCCTGTCCAAGGTGGAAGCAATACTGAAGAAGGAGAAAGCTTCTGATTGGTGGGATGAGATAAGCCCAGAGGAAAAAAAGGCCATTGAAAAAGGGCTGGCAGAAGCCGATAAAGGAGAACTAATCCCTCACGAGGAGGTAATGAAAGAAGTTAGGGCCAAGTATCATCTGGACAAATGAAAATCAGTTGGACCCCGACAGCTAGAAAGACCTATTTCGAAGTCCTTGACCATCTTGCCAGAAAATGGGCCATAAAAGAGGTCGAAAACTTTATAAGTGAAGTTGAACACATACTGGAACAGATCAAATCCAATCCTGAAATGTTCCAGGCATCCAGGAAGAAGAAGAATGTCAGAAAAGGGCTAATTACATAACACAATACACTATACTATCGCATCAAGCCCAGGAAAAAGGAACTAGAATTAATTATCTTTTGGGATAACAGGAAAGATCCCGGGGAATTGACTTACTAGATAACCCCCCCCATTTAGCTATACTACAACATGGGGTGGGGTGGTTTGTGGTGACATTCCTGCTACAGACATTCAGCTTCCCCGGAGCTACAATTGCTCCGGACAAATAATCAATTGTTTGATAAAAATTCGATTTGTAGTATATTTGTATTATGAAAGCATTAGAATTCAAATCGAAGATTGAAAATAATCATATATCAATTCCGGCAAAACTGCAAGCTGAATTAAAAACCAAACAGAACAAAAATGTTAGGGTAATTTTGCTTATAGAAGATACAGAAATCAATGATGAAATGCTGTTCCAGCAAACTGCACAAGAGCAGTTTTTAAATGGATATTCTGATGGTGACTCAATCTACGACAATATTTAAAAATGGATCAACTGAATTTCGGGGACATCGTTCTGTTAAAGTTTCCATTTACAGACAACACAACCCATAAAAGGCGACCTGCATTGATAATCAACGATTATAACGATGGAGATATAATTGTATGCAGGATAACAAGTCAGATCTATACATCCCGAAATGACATATACATCAATGATTGGGAAAAAGCCGGATTAAAAAAACCTTCCGTTGTGCGTATTCATAAAATTGCAACACTTGACAAGGGTTTGGTGGAAAAAATTATGGGGAAGATCAACAATTCAATGAAAAAAGAAGTTCGGAACCTCTTCACAGAATTAACAGTTTAAATTTTACCTTACCGTGGGATCGCCCCCCATCCCCCCAACAGCAGCTAATCACCAAATACACTATCAATTCCTCAGGCAGTAATTAGAAGAGACGCCACAATGAAAAGGCACCTAAAAGAGTTATTTTTCTCATCACTTCTTTGGCAAATCAAATATTATATATATTTTTGTTAACCCTTTTCGTTAATCATATTTACACTTCCGGTGGAAATAAGTTACAAGAACAGAAAAATAGAAAAGCAACTAACAGACCCAAGAGAAATGGCAAAATCCTTTGGGAAGTTGGCACGCAAGGTAAATCAGCGACTCAAGGACCTCACCGATGCAGACACTTTAGCAATAATAAGAACAATTCCAGCCGCACGGTGTCACGAACTTAAAGGCGATCGCAAAGGTGAATTAGCAGTTGATGTGTCTGGTAATTACCGAATGATTTTTGAGCCGAACCACAACCCGAAACCAAAAAAAGATGATGGCGGTTTGAATTGGGAAGAGGTTACAAAAATTCAAATTAACGAAATTGAAGATTATCATTGAAAACAACATTAAAATTAACATCATGGCAACGAAACTTGAAATATCAAAATCATTATTATCTCCCCCTGGCGATACAATTCAGGAGCACATAGAATTTATTGGTATGAGCCAGGCAGAACTTGCAGAAAGAATGGGGAGACCAAAAGAAAAACTTAATGATATAATAAAAGGTAGAGAGCCAATTTCGACAGCTACCGCATTTCAATTGGAGAAAGTATTAGGTATTCCTGCAGGTTTTTGGATGAATAGAGAAAAAACCTATCGTAAAGAATTATACGAACTGCAACAACAAGAAGAACTTGAAAAAAAGAAAGACTGGTTGGGAGCATTTCCTGTAAATGATATGAGAAAATACGGTTGGCTGCCCGACACAAAAGAAAAACACGTTTTAGTAGACAGTTTACTTAAATTCTTTTGTGTTGCGTCAGCCCACGAATGGGAAAGAGTTTATATAGACGAGGAGGTATCTGTAGCGTTTAGAGTTTCATTAGCTCATACGCAAAATCCGCATGCAATTTCAGCTTGGCTGCGTAATGGAGAGATTCAATCTAAAGAAATTGAAATAGCAGTGTTTGATAAAAAAAAGTTCAAAGACGCATTGTCGGATATAAAGGAATTGGCATTTTCGATGCCTGAGGACTATACCCTACAGTTACAAAATATTTGTGCCAAATGTGGTGTGGCAGTTGTGTTCACCCAAAACTTGCCGAAAGCCCCAATTAGCGGTGCAACTCGTTGGTTCCACAATAAACCTATTATTCAATTATCGGGTAGGTATAGAACCAATGACCATTTTTGGTTTACATTTTTTCATGAAGCGGCACACATAATTTTGCATGGTAAAAAAGATATTTTTCTTGAAAATGTAGAAGGAACTGAAATAGACCGGGTAAAAGAAGAAGAAGCGAACGAATTCGCTGCAAAAATTTTATTGAAAGAAAACGAACTACAGGAAATTATTGATGCAGCACCATTAACAGAAGAAATGATTTATGATTTTGCTAAAAAATTCAGAACACCTGCTGGTGTAATCATTGGCAGGTTGCAGCATTTAAAACTTATTCCATTCTCAATTGGCAATCGTTTCAGACAAAAAATTGATCTGTTCAATTAACGCCCTTATCCCGGGATCGCCCCCATCCCCGCAGCTACCCCGCATCAACCCTACTAAAGAATTTATTCCCGATCGGGGCTGAGGTGGTGTGGTGGCAACATTCCTGCTACAGACATTCAGCTCCCCCGGAGCTACAATTGCTC
>NZ_JAWOBT010000031.1:0-17282 GCF_046484155.1 Alkalibacterium sp. | reverse complement strand
CACATCGATGCGGATCGTCTCCTCACTGCTCAAGATATCTTTAAGTTCCTGGTTTGTACCGGAAGCGATGATTTCACCGTGATCCATGATGTAGACACGGTCACAGAGCTTTTCCACCTCTTCCATGTAATGGCTGGTGTAGAGGATCGTCATGTTTTTTTCTCTGTTCAGTTTTCTTATCATGTCTAAAATGTAATTGCGCGACTGCGGATCGATCCCTACCGTCGGCTCATCCATGATCAACACTTCCGGTTCGTGTAAAAGGGTTACCCCGATGTTGATACGCCGCTTCATTCCTCCCGAATAGGTCTCGACCCGGTCTTTACTTCTTTCCGTCAGTCCGATCAACTCCAGAACTTCTTCGATGCGCTGTTCTAACTTTTCACCCTTCAAACCGTAGATCCGTCCGAAAAACTTCATGTTTTCATAAGCAGACAATTCTTCATACAAGGCGATTTCCTGCGGGACAACGCCTAAGACCTGGCGTAACTCCTGGGGGTTTTTCAATGCATCCTTGCCCTTAAAATGAACCTCCCCAGAAGTTGGCGGCAGCAGCGTTGACATCATTGAAATGGTCGTCGACTTGCCCGCCCCGTTTGGGCCCAGCAAACCGACCGATTCACCTTCATTTAAATCGAGACTGACATTTTTGACAGCAACATGTTCTTTGAATTTTTTTGTTAATTCTCTGGTCTCTAACATATGTGGCTCCCTTCTCTCCTTTTTCATACTTATAGTATATACAATCAAAGAGACAGCCGCACCCAGTAACCCTTCAAAATTCACGAAAACTATAACATCATATAAAAAGAGTTGCCCTATCTCACGGCGGGTCACTCTCCCATTCCTATCAAGGTCTTCGCCGATATTTCGTTGTATAGAGCAACTGGGATGTCACAAGCTGCATCAGGTGAAACTGATCCAAATCTGGAGGAAGTAAATGTTTATCTTTTTCTATTCACCCTTTCTTAAATAAGGGCTGAAGACTAACTCAGGATCAGGTTATTGGTATTGACAACTCAATTAAAACTAATGGTAGATTTAAGACCGAATATTTGAACACCATTAATTTTTACGATATTATGTTTATACGACGCACCACTTGCTACTCTATATGGTAGGGTTATTAGTTTTGAAAGGAGGATGTTACTTGAGCTTTTATGTGAAACTCAAATTTTTTATAAAAGAGCATGCAGGCAACTCAAATAAATATTTAAAGACGAAAGCAAAAAAGAAATTAACCCGGGCGATATCTATTCAATACAAACACTTTTTTCAAGCTCAAGAAATATCCCCGAATCAAGAAACCATTGATACGATCACAAAGTGTATCATAAAAAAAGATATAACCAACCGATATTATGCTGGTAAACAAGACAAAGATATTATGGAAGTTGACGGAAAAATATATGAGTATGAAAGTTTCCAAACCAAAAATATAAATTTGGTCCCTACTTCTGATGGGGAATTCGAGCTTTATATAGAAAATACCAATTTAGGTCGATTACCAGAAACATTCAGTAAAGATGTGAAAGATTATTTACAGACCACTATTTTTATGGCATTTGCCTACATCAAGGGTGGACCTTCTAAACATTATGATAGATAGACACAACGCATCGTTGAATATGATGAACCTTTTGATCTGAATATTTATATACAATTCAGTTAAAGAAAAAAACTCTCCCAGCATCCTAAAAAGGATCCTGGGAGAGTTTTTTCTTATTCATTTATAATCAAACGACGCTCGCACCCAGGGTATCTTTGAAATGCCCTAACGCCCAGTCATGACCCACTTGATTGAAACTCGCCGTTGCGTCTTTATAGACAACAATGGAAAAGCCTTTATTATAAGCATCCACTGCCGTATGCAACACACAAATGTCTGTGCAAACGCCGACGAGATGAACTTCTGTGATGTCCCGTTCTCTTAATTTGGTTTCCAGGTCTGTGCCATTAAATGCACTGTATCTGGTCTTGTCTGTATAGTAGACCGTCTTGGCCCCTTTGATTTCCTGATAGTAAGCTTCTAAATCACCGTAAAGTAACCGGCCATCTGTTCCTTCAATGTTATGAGGGGGAAACAAATCAGTTTCCGGATGATACGGATCGTTTTCAGTATGTTTATCGATCGTAAACGCCACAAATTCTCCGGCTTCATAAAATTCTTTCGTTAAAGACAGCACTTTGTCGTGAACAGCTTGTCCCGGCTCTCCACACGTTAAGGCACCGTCCTCTGCCACAAAATCATTGGTATAATCAATGTTGATCAATGCTTTTTTCATTATCGTCTTCCTCTCCCTTTATTTATGATTTTTAAAGATGAGTCTTCGACTGACAAAATAGTTGGTAGAAGCAATTACCGTTCCGACACCTATCTTTGCCAAGGTAGGATTCGCACTGAAAAACCTGACCATAACAAATAAACCAAACATATCCAGCGCTGCCCCGGTTGAACGGAATAAAACAAACAAGACAAATTCTCTTATAAAGGCTTTTCGTGTTTTCGTGTGCGTTTTAAATACATACCGTTTATTCACAGTATAAGAGAACAGGATAGATACAGTTACAGCCACTACGTTAGCTATCAGATAATGCCAGCCAATCATCTCGTTCAGCACGTAAAAAGCCAGAATACTAATCGACGCTGTGACCAGACCAAAAAGGAAGTAATCAATGAACTCCTCAAACTTATAATACATTTTTCTCAATATTTCATCCCATTCTTAAGGTCTGTTTCAAGGATTTATCCTTATTTTAAACGGTCCGGCATCATACCTTGCATAAATCCCCAGACACCGTTCGTTAAGCCTAACAGGTCCCGGTCCTCTTCTGCCACGTCATATCTGATCAGGTCTTCTTTACCGGCATAGACTTTTGAGACCCAGTTAGGATCGGCTAACAAGACACGACCTAAAGCAACCAGTTCACTGTCTTGCAACACGGTTTCGGCATCTTCTCCGGTTCTGACGTCTCCCACAGCTATAAACGGGATACGGCCATTTATGTGCTCACGCAGATAAGTGATCATCGGTTTATCCTGATACGCTTCATGTTGTGAGACTTGATCGGATTTTCTTAATGATACATGCAGATAGTCCAAAGGTTTATCACATAACTTTTCGATCAAAAAGAGGGTCTCGTTGAAACGGATCCCCGGTATTTCGATTTCTTCCGGAGAAAAACGATAACCGACAATAAACGGTTCGCTGGCTTCTTTCTTGGCAGCATGCGTCACGGCATCTACCAGTTTGTCAATAAAGGTAAAGCGATTTTCCATACTCCCTCCCCACTGGTCTGTCCGACGATTGGAATGAGGCGAGAAAAACTGTTGAATAAGGTACGTATTCGCTCCGTGAAGCTCGACACCATCAAATCCGGCTTTGATCGCGCGGACCGTGGCTGCTTTGAAGTCCTCGATGATTTGAAGGATTTCCTCTTCCTTCAATTCTCTAGGTATTTCAGAATCAGCTCTTAATGCTCTCACCGAACTCGGGGCGACAGGCTGAACGCCTTTCAAAACAGCGGCATGTGTCATGCGACCTCCGTGATAAAGTTGCAGGATAGCTTTCGTCCCATTCACTTTGATCGAAGAAGCAAGGTCACTCAAACCGGCTAAATGCTTGTCATCGTAAACACCTAGTTCGCCATCCCACCCTTTGCCGTTCTCGGAAACATTGGCTGCGGCAGTTATGACCGCTCCAACCTCTTTACTTCTCATATGATAATAACGCTTTTCATCTTGTGTAATGACCCCATCATAAAAACTCATTTTGGTTGTCATCGGCGCCATTAAAAAGCGGTTCTTTAAAGTTAAGCCATTAGCAAATGAAAATGGCTGTGCATATTTTTGGTTATTCATCGTTATCCTCCTTCAGTCTTTCCTTCTTATTGTACCGATTGGAGAAATGAAACACAATTTTAATGCAAAAAAAAAACAGTCAGATGGGGGTTACCCACCGGACTGAAGTAAGAGATCATATTAAGCTTGATTGGAGGGCAGTTGAGGATAAACGTCTTGAACCGTTTGCGTAGGATCGATCACAATATAAAGGGTCTCGTCCATAAGTGCCGAAGTTTGATAGGCATTGTCCTGCCCCTCATTATCAAGCGCTTTGTATGGGAAATAGATCGTATCTTTCTCTACATCCATAAGTTTTTCGCCACTCTTATCATCGCGATATAAAATATCCATTTTTTCAATATCCTGGAATTTTTTGATACGGGCAAACATCCCCGCTTCTAATCCGCCTTTATTGATATCGTTGGAATTGACATGGTCGGCTTCTTTGTAAATTTCGATTTTCAAAGATTCACATGGGCGAATTTCCTGAAAATCGCTGGTTCCAATTCGACCAAAGCTGGTTGTTATTTGTTTGATCCATAAGTCACCGATTTGGTCGCGTTTCACTGTCATGGTCTCACCATTTTTGAATAAAAAGCGTAAAGCAGACATTACTTTTTTCATGATCTGATCACTCCTAATTTTTTTATATGTGAATAGTTTAACAAAAAACACTGAATAAATAAAGCTTTATTTCAAATCCGAAAAAGTGTTGCACCCATATTATACCTGATTGAATAATCTATTTTCAAGTGTAGTTTGAATAGAGTTTTCAGAGACCTCTATCAGTTTGGTCGCTAAGGGGGTATCTTTGCTTTGCTGAAAGCTGGAACCCTTGAGAATCAAACGGGGGTTTAGTCGTTTATTTCTAATCCTTCCGTCTCTTTTAGTGAAATGGAGCTGATTATGACCAGTATTGAAAGCTTTCTTTAAATACGATCATTTCGATCAACATTGGTGGAAACGGATCCGGACGGATCCGTTTCTCCTTTCAAAGTTAGAAGCAGCTATTCATTTACCTTGCCTTCATATCTGCTTCTAGTCAGTCATCTTCCGACGACCCAGCCACCGTCCATGGTTACAGTGGACCCATTCATATAGTTAGAATCTTCTGACGCGAGAAAAACAGCGAGTGCCGCCACTTCTTCCGGTTTCCCTGCTCGTTTCGCCGGAATGTCTTTCAGACGTTCATCCTCGATCCCTTCCGTCATCGGTGTCTTAATGAATCCTGGTGCGATCAGATTGGATTTGATCCCTTCCCCCCCAAAATCATAGGCTAGCTGCTTCGTGAAGCCTTCCAATGCATGCTTGGATGTGACGTAAGCAGATCCCCCGGGTCCAGCCACATGCGTCGCCTGAGATCCGACGTTCACGATCGTTCCGCTGCCTTGTTCTACGAAGTGAGGCAAGACCGCTTTCGTTGCTAAATAGGGTCCTTTCAGATTAACCGCCATCAATTTATCGTACTCGTCTTCTTCAATTTCTACCGCCGTTTTGTAACTGTCATGAATACCGGCGCCGTTGTAAAGGATATCGATGTGTCCAAAAGCCTCGATTGTTTTATCGACAACGGCTTTAATTTCAGCTGCTTTTGTCACATCGGCTTTCGCAAATAACGCTTCTCCACCGTTACCTTTGATTTCTCCTACAATACGGTCCCCATCTTCTTCGTCACGACCTACCACGATCACTCTGGCTCCTTCATTTGCATACGCCTTAGCGGTCGCTTCGCCGATTCCAGATGTCCCGCCAAAAATGATGGCCACTTTGTCTTTCAATTTCATTATACTTCTCCTTTCGATAAATAATCTACCTCTTAAGGTTACATTAAATGGCGTTTGTTTTTCAAAAAAAAGCACTTAAAAAGCCCTTATCCGACTTTTGGACAAGGGCTCTCGCTCGTTAGAGTCTATTTTATTTAGCTTGTACAGCTTTTTGATCTGCTGGGGTCGGTGCGGGAGACTTAAACATCAAAACACTTGCCAGTATGGGTAGGATCAATGACACGAGCATGATTTCTGTATAGCCACCCAATACATCAAAAGCGATACCAAAAGGAAGCGGACCTAAGGCGGATCCGATAACCATAGCTGACATCGCCACGCCCCTAATTTTACCAAGATTCGCACGCCCGTAATAATCTGCCCAGATGATGTTGGACGATACCCCGTCAAAGGCAATGAAAATCCCTTGAAGTACGGCAAAGACGATCAATAATGACGCATGTTCAGCATATGTAAGTAATAAAATGACCACGACATACAGCACAAAACTCCAGGCTTTAACGATATTCACTTTTACCCTCTCTAAAGTGAATCCAGCAACAAAGGTCATTCCCATCTGCACCAGGGCGATGGTACTGAGTAAATACGCGGCAAAAGCCGTGTCGTGACCTTTTTCAGAAATGATCGATACCATATGAAAGACCATTGCGGTATTGACTAGGGAGGGAACCACTGACGAATACATCAAAAACCAGAAGGTGCGTGTCTTTTTTGCTTCCTGCAGCGTCCATGATTTCAATTTTTCTTTTTTGGCTAGCTCTTCATTCGAAAAGTCCTGTGTTTCAGCAGACTCAACCGGTTTAACCCCATCAAGCTGCAGGCCCATGTCTTCTGGACGATTGCGTATCAATAAAGCTGCGGCAGGAAGCATGATCGTTAGCATCAACGCTGCCCAAAAAAGCCAGGTAGCAGATAATCCGTACGTTTGAATCAAAAAGTTATTGAGCGGCGGAACTAAAGCCGAACCTAAGACGCCACCTATCGAAATCAACGATAACGCCCTGCCCCGTTTTTTCTCGAACCACTGAGGGATCAAAACGGAAGGAATCAATGTCAACGATCCTTGTCCAAACATCCGAATGAACAGGAAACCGATCAGGATCATCCACGGGGCACTGATGGCACTCATCCATAACAAGGTTGCTCCGAATAGGCCTGCCACGATCACTGTCGCTTTTCGGTGTCCCTGTTTATCAATTATATCTCCCACAAAGGGCATGGATAAACCGGAAACTAAAGTAGCAATGGAATAGAAACTGGATATCTGACTCCGGCTCCATCCAAATTCTTCAATATAAAAATCTATAAAGATGGAAACGGAAAATGTCTGTCCCGGTGCCGAGAAGAATACACTCAAAGCTCCGATCGCGACAATTACCCAGCCATAATAAAATGGCAATTCTTTCTTTTTCATAATTAGTCTTCATCCTTTATGTATGATCTTTACAATCTATCATACCTGTGACACGCCAAAAAAGCCATGATAAATGGGCTTTTTCCTAAATAATCAGTAAACAGGCTGATTATCTGAATGACCATTGAATCGTGACTGTGCTTATAGTTATGATTCTAAATCTGTTTGCTTGAACGGTGACATGGCTATTATTTTTTTTGTCGTTTTATCTCGGTACATTTTTTTATCTACGATTTCATAGAGATGGTTAAATGGCAGCCACTGACTGATCAAAGTGTGTCCCACCGATATAGACGGATGAATGATCTTGTTTTTATAGAGGATCGGTTTTTCTATCCGCTCGATCACACGCTCTTTTATTTTTTCGAGTTCTTCTTCAGACTCCGTATCTTTAACTAGTATCATCATCTCGTCGCCACCAATACGGCCGATTAGATCAGATTTCTTCAAGGCGTGCACTAATCGGTCAGCTGTTATGGCTAAAACCTTATCCCCGACTAAATGACCGTGTGTATCGTTGATCAGTTTGAAATCATTAAAATCAATGAGCAGTAACCCATTTTTCTTTGCTGAATGTTTTAATACATTTTTTGCAGATTGTTCAAATGTTTTTTTATTCAGTAAACACGTCAGGGCATCGGTCCGTGATAATTCTCTCTTAGTAAGATATTGATGAACAAAAATCAAAACGAGTTTGAAAATAATCAGGATAAACACATAAAAGATGAGGGTCTCCATACTATGATAATGTATGTTTCTATTCCAGCCATTCGTCGGAATGAGCGCAATTATCCAATTGTTCTCAGGCAATAAAATCGAAGCTGTTACAGCCTCAGAGTCTGATTCAAAGACATCCTCCTCGCCCCAGAAAACAGGTTGTGACCGAGCAGATTCAACTTTGATGGCATAATCATATCCGGGCAAATCATTTGATAAAAGACTGTTTTCTACTAAAAGATCAAAATCGACTGTCACACTGGCGAATCCCCAAATTTCTTCCGTGTTTCCTGATTCAATGAACACCGCTTTACGATTAAATATTTTATTGCCGCCCTGTATAGCTTCAACGGGACCTTGTGCTACTGCTGTCCGTTTTATTATCGCTTCTTCCAGAAAGAGCTTACGATCCGGCTCCTCCAGCAAGTTATACCCAATGGCTGCTTCGTTTCCTTCTAAGGGATAAATATAATGAATAATGCCATCTTTCGCTAAACTGACATGATCTACCAGTGGATTGCGCTCAATTATAAATTCACTGTAGGCATGCAATTCTTTTTCTGTGATGTCAGGATCATGACTGACGATCATTTCAAAAAAATCTGCGTAGAATAAACTACTATCCAGCTGGACCTGAATGTCATCACGAACGACGTTTAAATGATGACTGGCCTGCGTTCTTGAGTCTTCATATAATTGTTCATTGTACTGAATATGTAGATTATTAACAGGTATATATAAAAGAAAAGCTGCTAAAGCAGCCGCAACAATCGATATCATCCACTTTTTCATATTACTTAACCTCTCTTTCTGGTTATAAGTATAGCCATTATACACTATATTATACAAAAAAGAGAAGCTATAAGAGTTAATGTTCACAATTTAATTCGAATATGTACTAAAAGTCATAATGATTGAGCCTTTAAAGATATAAGGTTACACTAAAATAAATCCGTAAAGAAATGAGGAGAGTATTCATGGTTAAGCACCAGACCGATCCCACTAAAAAGTATTACTCCGGTAAGTTTCCCAAACAGTATCAAAATCCTCCCGGTCTCCAAAAAGACATGAAACCTAAACCGGATTGTGGTGAAGAATCTTATCGTGGAACGGGGCAACTTGAAGACAAGAAAATTTTGATTACAGGTGGTGACTCTGGCATCGGACGGGCTGCGGCTATCGCCTATGCCCGTGAAGGCGCGGATATTGCGCTGAATTATCTACCAGAAGAGCAGGCCGATGCCCTGGAAGTCAAAGAACTGATTGAAAAAGAAGGACGCCGCGTTTTCCTGATTCCAGGCGACTTATCGAATGAAGCGTTCAATCAGCAAATGGTAAAAGAGGCGCACGATAAATTAGGTGGGCTGGATGTCCTCGCCCTTGTCGCCGGGATGCAGCAGTCGGTAGAGGACATCACTGGGTTGACTACCGAACAATTACGCAGAACATTTTCAGTCAATGTCTTTTCCTTGTTCTGGACGGTTAAAGCCGCCTTGCCTTATTTAGAGAAAGGCGCATCGATCATCACCACAACCTCAGTCCAGGGATATAATCCATCTGAAAATTTACTGGACTACGCTTCCACAAAATTTGCGATCAATGGTTTCACACGCGGGCTGGCCAAGCAGCTTGGTCCGAAAGGCATTCGCGTCAATTCCATTGCCCCCGGCCCTATCTGGACTGCTCTTCAAATTTCGGGTGGCCAGCCACAAGAAAAAATCCCAGAGTTTGGACAAGGCGTCCCTTTACAGCGCGCCGGGCAACCCGCCGAGTTAGCAGCTATGTATGTATATCTGGCTTCGGACAAATCAAGCTATGTGACGGCGCAAGTGTATGGAATCACCGGCGGGATCGAACTCGCTTAGACTTGGCAGTCTTTTAGTTTCCCTGCTTCTACGACTAGCAGGGAAGCTTTTTCTGTTGACTATACTATGGAAATGAGGATAATTATGAACCAGTTTTCGATACATAACAGCGTCAAAAAGTACAAACCGCTTTCCCTTCTCCTCTCTCCTATTCTCCTCCCGCTGCTCAACGGTTCTCTTGCGCTTGCTCGCAATGCCGTCCGGTTGCCTGAAGGAGTGACAGAAAAGCGTATTCGTGTCTCGACCACGGATGGGGATATGATCACGTTAATTATCTACACCCCTGACCACGTCAAGAATCAGTCACCTGCCCTGATTTATTTTTATGGTAGTTCCTACTTTTTGACCCGTACCCCACACATCAAACGTCTGACGGCGGAATATGCCCTGCGGACGAATGCCATCGTGATCGACGTAGATTATCGTTTGGCACCGCACCACCCTTTCCCGGACCCTTTTTACGATGCAGTGAAGGCGAGCGAATGGGTAGTGAACCATACTGACTATCTCGGTATCGATCCCGATAAATTGGCAATCGGTGGAGACAGTTCAGGTGCGACTTTAGCCAGCAATGTCACGTTATATTACAGGAATAACGGATCACACCCCTTTTTTTATCAGTTCCTTATCTATCCTGTGACGGATGTCCGGATGCGTTCGAAGTCCCTGCACGAATTTCCTTATTGGAGCGTGAAACTCAATAAAATGATGTGGTCGCTTTACATCAGAGATGAACTAGCTTTGCCCAATGAATATGCTTCACCTATGGAAGCCGACTCATTCAGTGGACTGCCGTCCGCTTACGTTGAAGTATGTGAGTATGATCCGTTGAGAGACGAAGGACTGCTGTTTGCTAAAGCGCTTGAACGAGCGGGGATCAAGGTGCAGACTCACTGTGTACCAAATGCTTTTCATTCATTTGACCTTTTTGCGGCCAGCGAGTTGACTAAAAAGACAATGAAAACACGTGTCGAAGTCTTGAATCAGGCATTTTATGACGAATGACGGAAGTCACTATTCAACTGAATAATGGTTTAGCACAAGAGAGTGGGCTTTGTTCCAGTCTCTTTCTTCTTCTGATTAACACCCTGTTCACCTGGATCAGACGTGATGTAAACAGCAGACGAATGCATCTTCTTGCATTATTCTATATAATTGCTAATTTTGTCATGAAGTCGTAAACTAAAGTTAATAAAAATTTCACAATTGGAGGAGATCATCATGTCTGTAAAAAATTGGCTAATAGAAAGGAAAACGCAGTGGTTAGCGACTTTTTCTCGTTTTCCAGTTGCCATCGCCCTGCTTGTTTTAGCTGTTATGTTTACTCTGGCCACCATTCGGTCTGATGGCGACCCGGATTATATGAATCACGTGATGAGTATCGGACTAGGCGTGCTGCTGGTTGTATCCATCCAGCTCTATTCTGAACGTCTGTCTCTGGATAAATTATATTTGTGGGGGATCAAGTTAGCTAGTTTGATTTTACCGCTTTTATATTATTTCTATTTAAGACAAGCCCCTTTAGGGTTCAGTCAGTCAGGCTCGGTGCGCACCATCGTTTTATATTTCATCCTGGTCGTCTTGCTGCTGGTGACGCCCACACTACGCTCTCACCTTACGTTTAGCGATTCACTGATCGTTTTTATTAAGGCCTTCTTCTCGAGCTTACTCATTTCAGTCATCTTGTTTATTGGGATCAGTGCGATCTTGAGTGCCTACACAACCTTGATCTATGAAATAGATTATCGCTGGTTCTCTTACAGCGCCACCATCGTCTACCTTTTTGTCGGACCGGTTTATCTGCTTTCAAGATTGCCCGTATTTGATGAAAAGAAACACGACTTAACAATAAACGAAGCGAAGAGTATCCCACCCTTACTTGAAATCCTGATTGCCTATATCATTATTCCAGTGCTGCTCGTTTTCAGTGCTATTCTGATTGCCTATATACTGATCAATATTTCAGGTGAGTTCTGGAAAGATAATTTGATGGAACCGATGCTGATCAGCTATACGATCATTGGTATTATCACCCTCTTTTTAACTGAAAATGTGGACAAAAACATTTCTCGTTTATTCAGCCGTTTTTTTCCTTATTTATTGCTTGTTATTGCCATCTTTCAGACGGTTTCATCCAGCCTGAAAACTTATGACATCGGGCTTACTCATGGCCGTTATTTCGTACTGCTGTTTGGTATTTTTTCTATCATCAGTACGCTTGTCTACAGTTTCCTGAAATCCAAAAAGATACTGATCCCTTTCTTACTGATAGGTTTAGGTGTGATATCGATCCTTCCGATGATCGATGCTGTTTCCATCGGCATCAGCAATCAACTGAACAAAGTGAACAGCATAGTTGAATCGGCTGAAATAGATGAAGAGACGACCGAACAGTTGGATGACGCGTTATCCGATGAAGAAAAAGCAAAATTCAGTTACAGCATGAATTACCTGAATCAGCAGGAACAATTGGATCAGCTCGATTGGCTGCCGGATGATTTTGATTATTACCGCGATTTTGAACAGACCTTTGGCTTTGATTCCGGTTTTCATTACTATTATGGTACTGACATCGATGGACCCGGTCAATCAGGTCCACGTAATGCCTTTATTGAACTTGATTATTCACAGCCGAATGTGTTCCCCATGACTGGTGTGGATGAATTAGTGGAATTATCGACCTATCTGGGTAGTGAGATCGATGTCGATTTAGATACAGAGCCGTACTCTTTGAAATTTGTCGCAGAAAGCGATGAATTAAGTGTCGAACTGCTGGAAAACGACTCGTCAGTTCTGATGTACGACCTATCTGCTATTAAAGAACAAGCGTGGGAAGTTCCCATGGAAGATACGCAACAACCTTTAGAAGAAATGACGTTCACAGAAGAAAATGATGACGCTCGATTAACAGTCATCGTTAGACGTCTGGAATTGGGTGAAGATTCTTATATCGAAGGTGAATTCTTGATTTTAATCACCTATAAATAGCATTTTTCAAATCACAAACAAAAAGTAAGCATTTTCATCTTGTTTACGTTATACTGAAAAAGTATTGAATTTTTAGGAGGAATGTAAAAAATGAAGAAACAAGAATTTACTTTTCACAATGGTGTAACGATTCCAAGTATTGGATTTGGTACATGGCAAATCCCTAACAGCGAAGCATATGATGCAGTGACGATGGCACTTAAAAACGGCTACACTCACATCGATACTGCTTTAGCTTACCGCAACGAAGAAAATGTAGGGAAAGCGATTCGTGACTTTGACTTACCGAGAGAAGATATTTTCATTACAAGCAAGTTGCCTGCTCAAACTAAAGGCTATGATGAAACACTTGAGGCATTCAACGAAACAATCACTAATTTAGGTGTCGACTATCTTGATTTGTACCTTATCCATGCCCCTTGGCCTTGGGATGAAATAGGCAAGGATTGTACTGAAGGAAATGTTCAGTCATGGAAAGCAATGGAAAAATTGTATAATGATGGAAAAATTAAAGCGATCGGTGTCTCAAACTTTGAAATCAAACACCTGCAACCGATTTTAGATCAATGTGATATCGTCCCAATGGCTGATCAAATCCCATTTTATGTTGGTAAAGATCAGGAAGAATTGTTAGCCTTCTGTAAAGAGCATAATATCGTTGTAGAAGCCTATTCACCTTTAGCAACTGGTCAAGTATTAGACATGCCGGAACTTAAAGACATGGCTGAAAAATACGGCGTAACAGTTGCTCAGCTGGCTATCCGTTACTGTCTGGAAAGAGATACGCTTCCTCTACCAAAATCAACACATGAAGGACGTATCAAGCAGAACAGAGAGCTGGACTTTGAAATATCTGATGAAGATGTTAAAACACTTAAAAAAATCAGAGATGTGCGTAAATAATTAATCGCTAAAATATAAACCCGTTAACTGATTAAGCTTTCTTAGTGAGTTAACGGGTTTTTACTATTCATTTTTCTTTTTAAAAAATGCACTATCGAAAGGAGTAAATTAAAAATGAAAATCACCGATTTTACGGGCATATTTAGCCGAACGAGTTTGACCATTGATTCGATCGACAATCCACACGATGATTATTATGTTATTACATTTGATTATCCAGAAGGACTCACGTGGGATCCAGGAGAACATGGAATATTTACCCTTCCAGGCAAGAAAGTAAAAGGACGCTCTTTCCGGATTTTTTCAGTCGCTTCCTCCCCTTCGGAAAACAAACTGTTGATCGCTACCCATGCCAATGAACCTGTCAGCGGTTTCAAGCAGGCTCTTTTCTCTCTTTCTAAAGGAGATAAAGTAAATATGGTCGGTCCTTTTGGGTGGTACAAAGTGAAAGATGCAACCTCTCCTGTCGTTTTGATCGCAGCCGGCATTGGTATTACAGCCAACCGGGCCATGATCAAACAGCTTGAACATGACACGCGCCGAGATGTTTTTCTTGTCTATTCATCTTCTGACACCCATTTATTTAAAGAAGAATTAGACCGCATCGCTTTAAGCAATCCAAAATTCCGTCCATTCTACACAACGGGTCGTGACCAAACCCGGGAGACCTATTTGAAATTGGCGGAAAACTTGGGCAATGATGCCACCTATTATGTAGCTGGCAAACCAAAAAGTGTCAAAGATATCAGTAAACGTTTAAGAGAAAACAATATTAATTTTACACACATTGTGTTTGATTATTATCTCGGATATTAAAAAGAAGCCTTCGACTCGAAAGAGTCGAAGGCTTTCCTTATATCATCAATTTTTTTTGAAAAAAGTGACCACTGAAGAGCTTTTCCAACTTCAGTGGCCACTTGAAAGATAAGTAGTCACCACTCAATGAATCTCTGTTTCAGAGTTAGCACTATCCTGGTCGTTTAGTGACTGCTCAGAAGTCACCGACTGATGGCTGGTCACTTGTCCCCCTCTTTACTGACCACTCATAAGCTGCTGCGTGACGAGTTGGCGCTCGAAGGGTACTGTAGTGACCACTCCAGTGCTTTTATCCGGTGAGCGGGCTTTTTCGACGCTCTGTAATACCCACTCACGAAATACTTGAAAATGAGTGATCCCTAATTGATAACGCTAATGCTCACTCACTATATAACATTCGTTGAGTGGATACCTGACCGGTACCCTACTGACTACTCAAAGAATAAAGCGACCGAATGGGTACTTATCCGTGCTCACCAACCTAAACAATGCCCTGCTTCGAGCTTCATATTGTCCATACTCGCCCACGAAGACGAGTATGCCTTTCTCAACTTGCAAAGGTCGTGGAAACTGACCCAGCGGGGTCAGTTTCCTCTTTCCAGAAATGAAAAAAGTGGACGCAGAAGGACGAACCCTGAAGTCAAACGAGTAGCGTTTGACTTCAGGGTTCGTCGTCGATCCATTGTCCACTTTTTTAGTATTTACTCACTCATCTTATCAACGAAGCGTTTAGTGATCACTTGTGGCCGCGTGATCGCACTGCCAACGACAACAGCATAGGCACCATGATCTAAACAGGCTTTAGCTCGTTCTGGGGTATTGAGATTTCCTTCAGCAATTACCGGGATAGAAATGGCAGCCAAGTATTCTTTTAACATCGCATAATCATTCTCAAAAATCGACTGATCTTTAGTGTAGCTGGTGTAACCGACCAAGGTTGTAGAAACCACGTCAAATCCTAAGCGTTCAGCTTCCACCCCTTCTTCAACGGTCGACGTATCAGCCATCAGTAAAACATCATCATACTTTTCACGAATCGCCTTTATGAAATCTTCCAATGTTTCACCTTTTGGTCTTACTTGTTTTGTGGCATCGAGTGCGATCATGTCACAACCCACGTCCATTAATTCGTCCACTTCTTTCATTGTCGCTGTAATATAGACATTTGTGTCCGGATAATGTCTTTTGACTATGCCGATAATAGGCAGAGAGGTTTGTTTTTTTATTTCTGCGATATCTTCCTTTGAATTGGCGCGAATGCCTACTGCACCACCTTCCGTTGCTGCTTTGGCCATACGACCCATGATAAATGAACTATGTAACGGTTCATCGGATATTGCC
This sequence comes from Alkalibacterium sp., assembly GCF_046484155.1. GTDB lineage: Bacteria > Bacillota > Bacilli > Lactobacillales > Carnobacteriaceae_A > Alkalibacterium. Next base: position 1,610 of record NZ_JAWOBT010000031.1, on the reverse strand, counting down.
TGGCAAGAAACAATTAAGCCTTTTTTAAAATTATTTAACATTTTTAGCCCTCCTAATGCTTGATTTTTCCTACTATTAAGTATATCATATTTAATATATGAGATGTTATTTAATCGGATGTTACAAATGTATACTTATCATGTAATGGTACTGTGTTTTTCATTCCGTATGGTATACTCAAAAACGTGAGTCGATTCTATATGAAAGTGAGGTGCGTTATGAAAAAATATGAAGAAATTTATACCGATATCAAAGAAAAAATAATAAATGGCGATTATACTGCGACCGAACAGCTGCCTTTCGAAAAAGATTTATGCGAAAGTTATAATACGAGCAAGATGACAGTTAAGCGTGCCCTTGACTTATTAGTTGAAGAAGGTTTAATTATCAAACGCCGCGGTTCCGGAACGTTTGTCAAAGACTTAAGTGAAAAAGAAATTGTCCGTATCACTCAGACTAACCAAATTAGTGGTTTAACTTCATTCTACAATAACAAAAAAGTAAAAAGCAACATATTGACGTTTAAAGTTGTCCAGGCCAATGAAATTGTTCAAGACAAACTGAATCTCAAACCCGAAAGTTTTGTCTACGATATCCATCGCGTACGAATCGTTGATGATAAACCGGTCGTGATCGAACAGACCTACATTCCGATCGAACGTGTTCCTGGATTAGAGAAAAAACATCTTGAGGGTTCTATCTATAAATACATCACTGACGATTTAGGTTTAACGATTCAAAGTGCACATCGTCGTTTCACCGTAAAAAAAGCCAGTGACGAAGAAGCAGGCTATCTTGCTATCGAGCATAATGATCCGATAGCAGTAACTGAACAGATCGCTTACTTGGATACAGGCGATTCGATCGAATACTGTGTGACGAAACATCGCTCAGATAGCTTTGTTGCCGAAACAATAATTACGAAATAACAAATTATCGTTGCATTAAAGACTAGTCCGATTCTCTCGCTTAACTAACGTGAGAGAGTCGGAACTAGTCTTTTTGCTTTCTCCGCTCTTTAAATATTAGAAAAATTTGAATCCGGTAATTGCTCTTGCCCTGCATCGAGAGTCATCCTTCAGTTGAAACTGAGGGTTCTCACTCTGACACTCATTACAAATTCGCTATCGTTACTATCAATCATACCATATAACGCTATTTTTATAGCCCTGTTTACCTAATAAAAATAAGGAAATTTCCTGACGTCATTGTTTGTAAGCTTAACCTAACAAGGACCTAAGGAACGAACCACATTAAGTATGCATTTTTTTCAGCTCATGATTAAAATGATTGACATCATTATAAATCATCAGACGTGATAAATAATCGTTGGCCCATTCTTTAATAACGCTGTGTTCATCATGTGTTGGATCGTTGATGACTTCCAGAAAATAGTGATAGCCTGGAGGTCCCCCGACGTTTTCAGGTACTGGATCACCCGACATGAGCATCAATTTAGGAAACATTCGCTTCTTCTCGGAATAAAATTTCCTTGCTCGAATGGAATGTTCCCACGAATCTCCGAAATCGTAAACATACGTGATGACGCCGTTCTCTTCTGGTGTGATCACATCAGCTAATTTCAACTGACTCGCAGTATACGCTTCTTG
>NZ_JAWOBT010000129.1:0-4805 GCF_046484155.1 Alkalibacterium sp. | reverse complement strand
AAAAAAGAAAAGGTGAATGGAAAATGATTAAAGGTATACATCATAAAGGGTATCAAGTAACAGATATGGAAAGAACACTGTATTTTTACTGTGAGGTCCTTGGTTTCAAACATGCCTTCGACTTGAAGGATTCGGATGGATATCCGTGGATCGAGTACGTCAAAATTGCAGATGGATCATTTCTAGAGTTTTTTTACGGGGGAACTGAGGAAAAGAAAAAACAGAACGATCACATTTGTTTTGAAGTAGGGGATATAGAAGAATTAGCTGAAAAGTTAAGAGATAAAGGCGTTGACTTTGCTTCAGAACTAACTACAGGAAAAGATACCAACAAGCAGTTCTGGATCAAGGATCCGGATGGCAATTGGCTGGAATTCATGGAGCTAAATCCAGATTCACCGCAAATGAGAAGCTGATCTATCGCAGTTAAATACTTACGAAAAAAAACGTTTAAATGACTATATTTAAACAAACTAGCTTACGATCCTCCCTATTCAGGGAGAGCATCGTAAGCTAGTTTGTTTATTATCGACTCATGTTCGGGATGTTTTTTTAAAAGTTCGTTTTTTGTGAACAGTTGAAAGTCCGCAAAATCAAAACCGGGAACCACCGTGCAGCTCACCAGCGCATAACCTTCTGCTACGGTAGAACCGAAAATGGTACCAGCTGGAACGGTATGGTGCAACCGATGATCCTCGTGTGTCTCTAGACTCAATGTTGTTTCCTGATAGGATCCCTCTGGCGTGAGAGCGTGAACGGTCAGTGGCTGGCCGGCATGATAAAACCATAATTCGTCAGATATCAGTCTGTGAAAGTGAGAAGGATTAGCTGCTGTTAATAGGAAATAAATGTTTGTGTATAAAGGTAACGGTCTACCCTCTTTGGTATTAGTATAGGTTTGGTCGGATAAATCGGTTTGTTTGAAGTAGCCCCCTTCTGGATGGGGTTCAAGCTGTAACTCTCTGATCCATTGTTCTGCTGATTTCAAATTCATTGCTCCTCGCTAGATATATGTAATCGAAATAGTTGGCTCAAATTCAGTATATCAAATACAATCGGCAATATGACAATAGTTTAAAAATCTTTGATGAGCAAGTTTGTCTAATTCTATTTGGTTAATTGAACAAGCCCCAATGCATATAACTAAATGATAGAGTGTAAAAAAAGTATACTAAATATATAATCTTTTGAAGAGGTGGAATGATATGAAAAAAAGAATAAAAATAGGGATCGCCATTGTTGCTACTCTATTCGGCTTGATTATTGTCTGGGGCTTTATCGAACCTTATCTTATAGATGTCCAGGAAGAAGAGGCTGTAATCACCAATCTCCCGTCTGAACTGGAAGGAAAAAAAATAGTTGTTATAGGTGATTTTCAAGTCGGTTTATGGATGGACAACCTATCGACAACAGAAAGAATAGTAGAAGACGTGATAGAAATGGAGCCGTCAGCTATTCTTATAACCGGTGATTATCTGTATCACGTGGAAAGTATGGATGATCAGGTAATAGACGAAATCATGAATGCCATGAGTCCTTTAGTAGAGAGTGGCATACCTGTTTACAGTGTACTTGGTAATCATGACTATACTATGGCGTCTCAGGAAGTAGAACCTAATATCGAGCTGGCAGAAGGCTTATCTGATGCATTGTCCAGCCTAGGTATCAGGATGCTTGATAATGAAAATGACGTGCTTGTAGAGGGTGAAAATCCAAGCGAAAATTTTTATATTGTAGGTATAGGTTCACACTGGGCGGAGAACGACTTGCCGGAAGAAGCTTTCGAAGGTGTAACCGAAGAAGCACCAAGACTGGTGTTGATGCATAATCCGGATTCTTTCAGAAATTTAGAGGCAAATTCAGCTCCCTTGGCTGTAGCCGGTCACACCCACGGCGGGCAGATCCGCACCCCTTTCAGCAGTAACTGGTCATATTTATCGCTGGCCCAAGGAGGAGAAGTGACTGCAGATGGATGGATAGAAGATTACGGTTCTGAAGAAAACAACTTGTATGTGAATAGAGGAATAGGTATGAGTATTGTTCCTATGAGGATTAATGCAGTCCCTGAAATCACTGTTTTTACGCTGACATCAAATGATTAGAATGTATAAACATTTCACAAACTTTTGATTAACTTACTAATTATACTTATTTATTAATAGTTAGATTAATGATATAATGAGCAAATAATACAGAAAAGGAATGATTTGAATGATGAACGGTAAAATGAAATTCGTAGTGAATGCAAAAACTGACGGCTTTGCTTTGACAGCTAAAGCAGGGAAACATGAATTAGTTTTGGATGAATCGGAAAAATTAGGCGGAAAAGATTCTGGTCCCAATCCAATGCAGACAGCTCTCGCAGCATTAGTATCTTGCGAGAATGTAACAGCTAATATGGCTGCAAGAGAAATGGATTTTGATTTAAAATGCTTGACGATCAATGTATCAGGTAGCTTCGATCCCCGCGGATTTATGGGTGATGCTTCTGTGCAACCGTACTTTGAAGAAGTGACCATCAATGTTAAAGTGGAGACGTCAGAATCTCTTGAGCGTATTCAAGCAATCCAAGAGCAGGTGGAAGCACGCTGCCCGATTTATACTCTGTTTAAAGCTGCAGGCGTTAAAATGAACGATAACTGGGTAAAAGCATAATTTTTTAATAGTAGAAAGCAGATATCTTAAAGATGTCTGCTTTCTTTTTTTGTAATTTTTTAAAATCGATCGGGAAATAGAGAACAAAGAATGATGCAAAGTCTATCAATTTCATATATTGGATAGACAACAACTTCGAAAGAAGAGACTGAAAAAGAAATCTGGTTATAGTTGACAAACAGAGGAAGAATTGAGATAATAGCTCCAATTGAATATTGGTATCTTTAATTCAGTCCCGAGAGGCTGACAAGGACTACGGATGAGAAAAACAGACTACGAGTGTATCGTTTACACGTGTATCTATTTTTCGAATGCTTCTTGTCATATCGGGCAGGAGGCTTTTTTTATGCAAATTTTTCTGTGTAAAAACCTGCTTGGTGTGGGTACTAATAAGCAACCAAACAAGGAGGAAGAAAAAATGGACAAGGAATTTTCACTTCAGGCTGTACCGCAGTCAAACCGTAATGGGTTTTTCAGAATGTTCGTGGTGATGCTGGGATTTACGTTCTTTTCGGCAAGCATGCTTTCTGGTGGGGAACTGGGATTAGGCCTCACGATGAAAGAATTTATCTGGATGGTGCTGCTGGGTAATTTGATATTGGGGGTATACACGGGTGGACTGGCTTACATCGCCGCTAAAACTGGATTATCTACACATCTGCTGGCACGCTATGCATTTGGTGAAAAAGGCTCTTATCTGGCATCCTTTCTGTTAAGTGCAACCCAAGTCGGTTGGTTCGGTGTGGGTATCGCTATGTTTGCGGTCCCGGTTAATCGGGTAACGGGCATCGACATGTTCACTCTGATCGTTCTTTCCGGAATCGCGATGACCATTTCAGCATTCTTTGGAATGAAGGCTCTGGCCATCTTGAGTTTTGTGGCTGTACCGGCCATTGCGGTATTAGGCAGTACGTCTGTAGGACTGGCCATCAATAATCTAGGCGGTCTGTCTGAATTGTTTGCCTATCAGCCGGAACAGTCGATCAGTCTGGCCGCGGCTTTAACGATCTGTGTGGGCTCTTTTGCCAGCGGGGGGACATTGACACCAGACTTCGCCCGCTTTGCCAAAACGAAAAAATCAGCTGTCATCACAACGCTGATCGCCTTTTTCATCGGCAATTCTCTGATGTTCCTGTTCGGTGCTGTAGGATCCATCGCCACAGGAGCCGGGGATATTTCCGACGTCATGTTTTCACAGGGACTTATTATCCCGGCTATTATCGTATTAGGTTTGAATATCTGGACCACTAACGATAATGCACTGTACGCTTCAGGGTTAGGCTTTTCCAATATAACTAAAATCAAAAAGAGTAAGCTGGTCGCATTAAATGGACTAGTCGGAACCTTGCTGGCCATGTGGTTATACACTAACTTTATAGGCTGGTTGACGCTACTTGGTGGGGCACTTCCGCCGATTGGGGCAATCATACTGGCGGATTATTTCATTCTCCGTAAAGGGCATTATCCAAAACTGGAAGAAATGGATTTCGAAGTCGTCAGATGGCCCGCAATCATGGCCTGGCTGGGCGGCTTTGCTTCAGCGCAATGGCTGCCGGGTATTCCGCCATTAAACGGCATCATCGGAGCGATGATACTGTTCATCGGCTTATCAAAGCTGGCAGAGCACGTATGGGCTCCAAAACGGGCACCATTAGGGGAAGAGGGATATTAGATGATCATTCAAAATGCAGCATTGCCGAAAAAAGAAGGATTATGGAACATTCATATAAAAAATGGAACATTCTCTAAAATTGAAAGAGCCTGCTCAGTGGAAGGGGCCTTGGATGTGGAGGGGAAACTGGTGAGTGCGCCGTTCGTGGAACCCCACATTCATCTGGACACGACCCTGACAGCTGGAGAGCCGAAGTGGAACGAGAGTGGTACCTTGTTCGAAGGGATCGAAACGTGGACTGAACGAAAAAAGACACTGACCAAAGCTGACGTAAAGAAGAGAGCTATGAAAGCTTTACAGTGGCAGATCGCACAGGGGATACAAGCAGTTCGGACGCACGTGGATGTTTGTGATCCATCGCTCACTGCTCTGAAAGCCTTGCTGGAAGTAAAAGAAGAAATGAAGGACTTTGTCGACATTCAATTAGTCGCTTTTCCTCAGGAAGGCTTCCTTTCGTATTCTGATGGGACGGAACTCG
>NZ_JAWOBT010000092.1:0-10149 GCF_046484155.1 Alkalibacterium sp. | reverse complement strand
AAGCAGAGTTCACTAAACATACCAAGATCTTGGGTCATCGGAATGAAAAATACGATACCCCTGATTACTCTTATATCTTGATGGGACTCATCGCCACATTCCTAATCGTTTTGAATTTTGCATTAAGCGGGAATGCCAATGATGCATTCTGGACGATTCTTTCCTTCAGTTTCTTGATCTTCTTCCTCCCTTATTTATGGCTGTTTCCAACGGTTGTGAAATTGAGGAAAGTGGATAAAGATATCGTCAGACCCTACGAGATTCCTTTTGGAAAATTCGGGTTGTACACGTCAAGTATAATCGGCTTCTTATTCATTGCCCTGGGGATCGTTTTACTCTTCTTTACAGGTGAGGGTTGGGATCCTTTATATCATCTGACACTTATTATTGGAACCATCCTCACAACACTCTATGGTGTGTACTTGTATCGAAAGAGTCTGTAAATTAAAGACGAGCAAAGAACGATGATGAACAGCAAATATAAACGAGGCTGGGACAAAAGTCTCGGTTATAAATAGAAAAGTCCTGAACAAAAATCGTTATGATTTTCGTTCAGGACTTCTTTTTGGTTAAAAAAAAGAGCACCTTTTGATATAATGTAATCACCACAACTACATTAAGAAAGGGTGCTCTTTATGTACTTACAATATACCATGAATCAAACAACCTTGCCATTAGAATTAGATGTTTTCCTACCGGAAAACCATATCGTCTATGCCATTGATACAGTGATAGAAGACTTGACAGACGAGGATTATCAGCTCATTATAAACGAATTCGGTCGCCCGGCCTATCATCCTAAAGTGTTACTGAAAGCTCTTCTTTTTGCTTACTCTGAGCGGACATTTTCAGGAAGAGATATTGAGAAAATGATGCGTGAAAATTTAGCGATGCAGTGGCTTACTGCTCAAACAATCATTTCTTATCGTACAATTAACCGCTTCAGAGGATCTGATCATGCCAAGAGAATCATTCGGGACCTGTATGTCAGTTTCTCAGCTCGATTGAAAAAGGAAAAACTGATCGAGGGAAAAGCACTGTTCATAGATGGGACTAAATTAGAGGCGAATGCGAATAAATACACCTTCGTGTGGAAAAAAGCAGTAGACCGATACTATCCTAAGCTGAAAGAAAAAGAACGCGACTACTACACCAATGAAATAGCCCCACTGATTGAACAAGAAATAAAGAAGGAAACTAAAGAAGATTTCACTAAGGAAGACATTCTTGAGTTGAATGATCTTTTGAAAGATGAACTAGATAAGGTCGAAAAAGAGATCACTAACAGTTCAGAAAAAGAACACGTAAGTCAATTGAAAAGAAAACGCCGGTCACTGAAAAAACACCATAATAAAATGAAAAAGGATTTTATCCCCAGAGAACATAAGTATGAGGCGTATTACAACACATTCAACGGTCGGAACAGTTTTTCAAAAACCGATCCCGATGCGACGTTCATGCGAATGAAAGACGATCACATGAGAAACGGACAACTGAAAGCCGGGTATAATGTGCAAATCGCAACAGAAAACCAGTTTGTTCTGCACACCCAAGTTTATCCCAACCCCACTGATACGAAGACATTGATTCCGTTTATCGAATCGCTTCCGAAGGAAGTCAAACCTACTCAGTTTATTGTGGCAGATGCTGGGTACGGAAGCCAGGAAAATCTGGAGTATATAGACCAGTCCGAATGGACTGGATTAATAAAGTACGGGATGTATGAAAAAGAACAGAAGAAAAAATATATCCAGTCCGATAAAAACCTGGCTAACTGGACATACGATGATCATGAAGATACGTATAGTCATCCCGACGGGACTGTTTATGCCTTCGCGCATGTCCGAAGGTATAAAACGGACACCGGCTACGTCAAGCTGTCCCATATCTATCAGTCTACCGATCCACTTTATCGGAACGGGCGAAAAACAGTATCAATCAATTACCACTATGAAGAACAGAAATTAAATATAAAAGAACAGCTTTCATCACCCGAAGGACGAAGACTTTATGGAAAACGCAAAGTCGATGTCGAACCAACTTTTGGTCAGGTGAAGGCTAATTTAGGTTTCACTCGATTTTCTGTCCGTGGGCAGTCGAAGGTAGAAAATGAAACGAACCTCATATTCATGGCAAACAATTTGAGGAAATATAACAAAAGAAAGCAATTATAGAAGGAGAAAGATAGAAAAAGCTGCGTCAGTTTGTATTTATCTACAAACTGACGCAGCTTTTTCATTATTTCAGATTAGGTGTGAGACTTTTGTCCCACCCTCTTTTTTTGCATATGGACATGTCAGTCGTTTTACTGATCAAATTAGATCGATCTCTGACCTAGTCGAACAACAAGTGATCATATGAAGATTACCAGGAAAGACTCGACACGAACGGTTTGATATGAAAGTTAGAATAGTTTCTTATATTATCGTATAATGAAGTATCAAGTTAATTTGCAAAGGATGTTTTAGTCATGATCAATGTAATAGGCGTACTCCCGGATGACACGATGGAAACAGACGTCCGTGTGGATGAAGAAAACTTAAAAAAATATAAATGGTATTGGGTCGATTTCAGCGATCCAACTGCTGAAGAATTCCGTCTGCTGGATTCCGTTTTCCATTTTCACCCATTAGCTATCGAAGACTGTGGGTTTCTGCTTCAGCGGCCCAAACTGGATTATTATGAGGGATACGATTTTTATGTCACCCATACAGTCAAAAGAGAAGACAAGGAAGTAATAAAAGAAGAACTGGATTTCTTTGTCGGGAAAAGTTATATCATCACCTTTCACTTTGAAGCATCTAAAGAGGTGGAACAAGTATGGAGTAGAATCACAGCACAAGATGTTATAAAAAAATGGGACCCGTATTATGTCTTTTATCAAACATTGGACAAACTGGTTGATACTTATTTTCCGCTTATTTATCACATCGAGGGCAAGCTGGATACGATTGAAGATAACCGACAAAACCAGTCGACGGATGAACTGATGGACGAACTGTTCGATACTCGGCATATGCTGTTGCATATCCGCCAGACAGTCAATCCGATGCGGGATCTGCTCTACCGGATGCTGAATTCCCAGCATTTGACAGAAGTAAAAAAGAGACGGGAGTATTTTTCCGATATTTATGATCATTTACTGAAGGTATCGGAACTGGTCAGTTCCAACAGGGAATTCACATCGGATATCCGCGACAATTATCTTTCCATGACGTCTCACCAGTCCAATGAAGTGATGAAGATCCTGACCATCATCACTTCTATCTTCATACCGCTGACCTTGATTTCCGGAATTTATGGAATGAACTTTGTCAATATGCCCGAACTGGAATGGAAATATGGCTACTTTATAGTCCTGGGGATCATGCTGATGATCGGTCTCTCGCTTTTTTTCTGGTTCAAGAAAAAAGGATGGTTTAAATAGGCTGTAACAAAAAAGATGGGCGATATGATATCCTTCCAAAAGAGAAACGTATAAATGTTATTATTTCTACGCTTCTTTATTGGGAGGTTTTTTTTTGAAAAATGGTGATAGACATCGAAAAAAGATAAGGCCTACCAGCGTATTTTTTGAAGCATGCTGCGGAGAACATGCTCTTCCTCGTCAGTGAGCTGCCAATCAGAAATCTCATCTTTAATGTCAGTTAAACGCCCGTTTTCCCGGACAAAACCATTTAAACGAGCGGCTATGGTGGAATCCGTGAAATTCTTATGATCGAAAAACAAGGGAAGGATAGACTCCATAGCTTTAGGGAAACGCTTTAGGAAATATTTATGATGGCGATTTTCCGCTGGATAAAATGGCCGGTCATATTGGATTTCTGTCCCAATACTTTTTCCGTTTCGCTTCTCCCACTCGTTTTTTATCAAATCAGCCGTTTCCTGCTGATTAAGGGAATGCACAATCAGCAGCGAAAGATACTGCCTTCCCTTAAACTTACGATCCTTAACCGCATCGTGACTATTCCAGTAAATCCGCAGAATATCTTCATAGGAAAGGAGAGAAGCATCGAAATCGATCTGGATGGTTTCGGTGTGATCTCCGATGGTTCTGTAAGTAGGTTCAGCCGTGGTTCCTCCTGTGAAACCGGTGCGAGTACGTATCACGCCAGGATATTGTCCAAACTGGCTCTCCGGTCCCCAAAAACAGCCCATACCAAAAGTGGCTGTTTCTAATGTTTTCGCTCGACGATTAAGATTCAACATGGTCTAAAACTCCTTTTTAAAGCATCTCATTTTTTGAAATAGTGCCTTTTTCTTCTGACAAATATGTTTACTGTTATTTTACATAACAAAATTCAGGAAATCCTTATGCTTAATTTTAACACGTTCGCTTTTCCATTCAATGTTTAGACTTACCATTAAAAATCTATCAAGAATTCAGTTAGTCATTTTTGGTATACTTCATATAAATAGACTTAATGTTTAAGAAGCAAGACATACAGAACATAGTGAAGGGGTCATACTTCTTAATAATGGATTCTTTTGGTCGGAACATACGAGTTTTACGTATAAAATCAGCATTATGATAATGAGGGAAAACAATGAACCCAGTATTTAAATTTCTATTACGATTAGCGTCATCACCACGCATTGACATGCAGGAAGACTACCAGTGGATCAGAAAAGTGCAGAGGCTCTTTTCGAGTGCGCCTACCGCACGCTTCCGAACGCTGGATGACAAGATTTACTCGGCAAACAACAATCATGAAATTCCAGTCCGTATTTTTTTCCCCAAGAAAAAGACACATCCTGAACCCATTTTATTTATCCATGGCGGAGGATGGGTGATTGGAGATATCGAAACGTATACACGCGCCTGTGTCACTATCGCAGATTATTTAGGCCGTGTCGTCTATTCAGTCGATTACCGTTTAGCACCGGAGCACCCTTACCCAGCGGGATTGAATGACGTTTACCAAGCAGCGGAAGTCTTGCTCACCCCTCTGGAAGATGAAGAGGAAGAAGACTGGATCATCATGGGTGATTCCGCGGGTGGGAACTTAGCGGCTATTGTCTCTACGTTACTGAGAGACCGTAAGAAGCAGATGCCTAAAAAACAGGTGCTGATCTATCCTGTCACTTACTGGGATCACACCGAAAATTCCCCTTTTAAATCTATCAAGACCAACGGCTATAATTACGGTATGACGATCAAAAAAATTCAAAGCTTTATGGAACTGTACGCCCCTGATTTATCTACGCGAAAAAGTCCTATGATTTCGCCTTTAATGTCTGAAGATCTAAGTGATCAGCCAGAAACATTAATTATTACAGCCGAGTATGACCCATTGCGTGACGAAGGTGAAGCCTACGGTAAAGCGCTAGGCGAATCCGGTAATAAGGTCAAGGTGCATCGGGTATTGAACAGTGTACATGGGTTCATCAATTATCCTGCTTTCACTGAGCCGATGGAAGAAGCACTAAAGGAAATCCAAACGTTTTTAAATGATTAAGGAGGAGCAGCTGTGGAGAAAAAAAGATGGGTAAGATTAGACAACGCCTCTAATATTTTTCTGGCTGCACGTAACGAAACAGATACGAAAGTTTTTCGTTTATCCGCCGAAATGACAGAGATCATCGATCCGGTGCTATTACAGTCGGCACTCCAAGCGACGTATAAAGAGTACCCGCTTTTTCATAACGTCTTGAGACGGGGCATCTTCTGGTATTACTTGGAAGAACGTTTAGGAACACCTAAAGTACAACCGGAAACGAGTCCCCCGTGTTCACCGATATATCATTATGACAAACGTGAGTTTCTTTTCCGAGTGCTCTATCATAAAGACCGTATCCATCTGGAAGTCTTTCATGCCCTGACTGACGGGACGGGGGCTTTATGGTTTTTCGAAGACTTATTGACCGAATACGTGAGATTGCGTCAAGCGAAAGTATTAGAATCTTTAGACAAGCCAGAGCAGAGAGAGAAAGCCGATTTGGAAGACAGTTTCAAAAGGTATTTCAGTAAAAAGAAAAAGTATGCAAGGATTGAAGCCAGCATAGATCCGCTGAAAAAATATAAGGAAAAAGAATTGGCTGATGACAAAAAACCTTTGGAAAAAAAACCAAAGGCGGCATCTGTTTATCACGTCAAGGGCGAAAAAACAGCCGATCACCGGCTGCGTGTGATCGAAATAAGTGTTCCGTTGAAAGAAACACTCACTTTAGCACGCAAGGAAAACGTTTCTTTAACGATCTATATGACCGCCCTGTATATGCTGGCTGTTTACCGTGTGAAAGAAGACAAATCAAAAGATACGACGATCACCATGTCGATACCCATTAATTTGAGGCAGTTCTTTCCGTCGGTTTCCGTGCGGAATTTTTTCAGTACCACCATTGTCTCGTATACCTTCAAGCCTGACAAAGAGGATTATTTGCCTGAACTGTATGCAACATTGGCGCGACAGTTTGAAGCACGACTGCAAAAAGATGCGCTGGAAAAGAGACTGAAACAATTCATTGCATTTGAGTTTAACCCTCTGACACGGATTATTTTTCGACCGATCAAAGATGGCATTTTGAGGCTCGTCAATTATTTCATCAAGAAAAAAATAACAATTGCGATGTCTAATCTCGGTCGGGTAAAGTTGCCGGAAGGTATGGAAAAATATGTTAAGCAAACCTTTTTTTACACAGCCGCGATTCGTCCTCAATTTTGTTTGATAAGCTACCAGGAGACGCTCACGATCAGTTTTACGAGCCCGTTTGTAGAAACAGATATACACCGTGAATTTGTACGATTGCTTACCGAAAAGGGAGTCCCTGTCGTGATGGATGTCAACCGAGTGTCCCGAGAGGAGATGGAATAAGATGAAGCGTTGCCCAAAATGTCGAGCTAATGTGAAAGGGGACTGGGACCAATGTCCGCTCTGTCAGACTTCATTAAAAAAGGGTGACAGCGAGACAAATGAAGAGTCCGATTTTCCAGAAATCCCCTTGCAGTTCAACCGCAAAAAAATCAAACAACACCTTAGTTTGAGTTCGATCTTTTTGATTCTTCTCTATTTTGTTGCGCACTTCATCTGGCGCTTCGAATTTTTCAATTTAGAGTATGTTTTGTTCGGCATAATGATCATGTGGTTAATGATGCTTGTCATTGTTCGGAAACGACGAAATATAGTCAAGGGAATAGTGTATATATTGGTTCTGTTCTCTTTATTAAGTTTGTACTTTGACTACATTAATGGGTGGTTAGGATGGTCACTCACCTTTGTTATTCCTATCTTGTGTATCTCGGCTTTACTGGCTATGTTTATCTCCATCCAGGTCATCAGCTTAAAAGCGGAAGAGTATGTTTTATATCTGCAGCTAGCTGCTATAATGGGATTGATACCGGCTGTTTTTTTACTGATGAACTGGGTGGTTATTGCATTACCAAGTGTATTATCCGTGGTTTTCAGTCTGGTGATGTCCATCGCTGTCTTTTTCCGGCATCGTCAGGCTGTAATCAGCGAACTGGAAAAACGTATGCATGTGTAAGCAGACTAACATAGGACGAGTAAGGAAGTGACTGAGATGAAAGATATTTTTGTGGTCGGAGCGATTATCCAATCAAACGGGAGACTATTATGTGCGCAAAGGAGCCGATCCATGACCCTCTCCGAATTGTGGGAATTTCCTGGCGGGAAAGTAGAGGCCGGAGAAACGCATCAAGAAGCTTTGAAGCGCGAAATAAAAGAAGAACTGGAACTGGATATTCAGGTGGATGATCAGTTATTTCATAAATCTTGTTATACTTACGGTTTTGGCCGCGTTCATTTATCCACGTATCTTTGTACAGTAATAGAAGGGACACCTTCATTATATGAGCACCAAGCTATCAAGTGGTTGGAATCCAAAGAGTTGATGTCTTTGAAATGGGCACCCGCGGATATTCCGATTGTAGAAAAACTGATGAAAGAAAGTGTTTAACTATGACAGACATGCTGGAACGCTCATTAAAAAAAGCCTTTATCGATCAACAACTACAAGGTTCTCATTATGATCCTAAACTGATTATTAATGATGTCCCTAAGAAAGAATTTATGCTTAATGCTTTACATGATGAATTAAGCTCCTGTACAAGTTTTTTCTTCTCGGTCGCCTTCATCACGCAAGATGGCCTGGCTGCTTTAAAAGCGCAGTTGGCCGATTTACATAAGAAAGGTGTCAAAGGACGTATTTTGACATCTGTTTATCTGGCCTTTAACAAACCCGAAGTGTTCAGCGACTTACTGAATATCCCAAATGTAGAAGTCAGGATTTCCGGCAAAACCGGGTTTCACTCCAAAGGCTATTTGTTCACTCATCCTAAACACGCTTCATTTATAGTCGGCAGCTCGAATCTGACGATGAGTGCCTTGAAAATCAACTACGAATGGAACGTGAGACTATCTTCATATAAGCATGGACAGATGATTCAGGATATCCACGACCACATGGAAAATGAATGGCATGAATCGATAATACTGACACGAAGATGGGTAGAAAATTACACGCTTAATTATGACCCACAGATAGAGTTCAAGCGAGCGGTAGTCAATGAAGATTATCCTGTCACGATTGAACCGAATCTGATGCAGCGGAATGCTTTAAGAAATCTAAGCGGGCTCAGGGATCGTGGGGCCGAAAAAGGGCTTGTCATCTCTGCTACAGGAACTGGAAAGACGTTTCTCTCCGCGTTTGATGTCGATCAGTTCTCGCCTGAACGTGTCCTGTTTGTTGTCCATCGCGAACAGATTTTAAATCAAGCCAAAGAAGATTACAAAAAAATTCTAGGCGGTGATTCTTCAGATTACGGTATTCTTTCCGGTTCACACAAAGACATGGATGCTAAATACTTATTTGCAACGATCCAGACCATTTCAAAGGAAGCTATGTACAGAAGTTTTAGTCCGGATCACTTTGATTACGTCTTGATCGATGAAGTGCATAAGGCAGGCGCCGTTTCTTATCATAAAGTAATCGATTACTTTTCCCCGAAATTTCTGCTGGGTATGACAGCGACGCCGGAGCGAACAGATGGCTTTAATATCTTCAAGCTGTTTGATTACAATATCGCTTATGAAATTCGTTTGCAGGAGGCTTTAGAAGAAGACATGCTGTGCCCGTTTCATTATTACGGCGTCACAGATATTGAAGTAGACGGTGAATTGATCTCAGATGACACAGAGTTTAGTCAATTAATTGAAGAAGATCGTGTTAATTATCTTTTAAACAAACTGAATTACTACGGTTGTTCAGGAAACAGACCCAAAGGACTGATTTTCTGTAGCCGCAAGCGAGAAGCAAAAGCCCTTGCGACAGCATTCAATGCTCGGGGTATGGCCAGTGCTTATTTATCTGGAGAAGATTCGCTGGCAAAAAGAGAAAAAGAAGTTAGGCGTTTGGAACTTGGAGAAATCAACTACATCTTTACGGTCGATATTTTTAATGAAGGGATCGATATACCGAAGATCAATCAGGTTGTCATGCTCAGAAATACCCAGTCCAGCATCATTTTCATTCAACAGCTTGGTCGAGGACTGCGTAAAGACCTGTCCAAAGACTATGTCACCGTGGTCGATTTCATAGGGAACTATAAAAACAATTACCTCATTCCGATGGCACTTTCTGGAGATGTATCAAGAAACAAAAACAAAGTCAGAAAAGATACCTATGATACTGATTTTATTTCGGGGATCTCTTCGATCAATTTTGAAGAGATAGCCAAAAAGAAAATTTTTGAATCCATCAACAAGACATCAATGGATTCAATGTCTGAACTCAGAAAAGCATTTCAGCTGCTTTACAATCGCTTAGGGCGCGTCCCTTATCTCAAAGATTTCAAAGAACAAGAAATGCTGGACCCGGTGTTGCTTGCCAATAAAAAGAAAAGTTATTATGACTTTTTGTTAAGTATGGGCGAAACAGAAGGGCTCGTTACCGAAGAGGAACAGAGGTATTTAATGATTGCATCTCGCGAACTCCTGTCCGGTATGAGAAAAAATGAATTAGTCTTGCTGAAAGGATTAATTCATGATCAAAAAAACAATGTGAAAAAAGCAGTTTCGACTGAAGAGTTAGGGCAATGGTACGAAAAGCTAGGTCTTATCAGCGACAATAAAACGATTCAGTCAGTGCTGAACTCACTGGATTTAAGATTCTTTACTGGTATGACCCGTA
>NZ_JAWOBT010000070.1:0-20747 GCF_046484155.1 Alkalibacterium sp. | reverse complement strand
ATCGCCAGAGAAAAAAACAGAGCTGTTCAACCAATTGAAGGCATTCCGTTTGAATAAAAGCCGAGAAGAAGAAATCAAAGCGTATTATATCTTCAGCAATAAGCAGTTAACAGCTTTGATCGATGAGATGCCAAAGAGTAAAGAAGAACTACAGTCAGTAGATGGATTCGGTAAAGCTAAGGTAGAAAAATACGGCGATGACATTGTGAGTATCATCCAGAAATACTAGTTTGGTCATAGCCTTAATAGCTAGATGAATTGCTGGTTTGGTTTTCTATATAATAAGATTATTCAGTGAAATATGAGTTCGGTTTTTCATGTTCACTTAACGATTCACCTTTTCATGCAAGTGTAATGGACAGCCTCAAAAGCAGTTCCAAAGCCCGAATTGATTCTACAGATTTGAATGACACACAAGGTCGACTATCTTTTTACACTTCTGGAGCACGAAATCCAGCATCACGGCCAGCTGATCCGGTATATGTATGTAAACAAGCTTACCTTTCCCAAGAACTGGAATGAACGATATAACGTTTAACTATACCGACAGTTGTACCCCATGATTTCATAGTCGAAGTCATGGGGTATTTGTATGTTTGAAGTGCTTTTTTGACATGGAACTGTACACCAAAAACTTTTCTCAGTGCTGCTGATTTAGTGTCTCGGCAAAACTTTGGATGACATCTTCTCGAATAGCAGAGACATCCTTGTCGATTTTCGCCACTTTTTTTGTAATCATTTTTTCCGCAAAATTCATATCACTGAAGTCAAAGGCTCCACCAAAACACTCTCTTACTATCGCTTTTTCCTGTAATTCTGGCGGGTAATTGACTTCCAGTTCGTTTCTCAGTGTATGTTCTTCCTGCATGCCACAAATAAATAGGCCGATTGTTTTCTGTTCCAGTTCATTTATATTTGTTTTTGCGAATGTATCCACTTCTTTCAATATCTTCCCGACATATACTGGACTGCCAAGCACAACTTTATCGTATTTTGAAAAATCAACTTCAGTCTGCTCTTTCAAGTTGACTCTCTCGGTTTCTCCGTCCAGGTGTTCTTCCAGCAATTTCGCACATTTTTCAGTACAGCCATGTTTGCTCGCATAGGCTATCAAAGTCTTCATCTTGTTTCCTCCTTTTAGGGATCCAGGGCATTTTCAATGGCTTTTAGATAAGCACTGGAGGTGACCGTCGAACCGGTGACCACATCCGTATCCGTTTGCTGATCTTCGAGAACATTTTCAATGATTCCCTGACTGAAGTCAGCCGTTGTAAATAACATATCGTCGATGATAATGATATCTGTAATTTCTCCGTTCTCAACAACCACTTCCACTTTGTTGGACCATCTACCTCCCTCATACTCACCTTGGTAACGACCGTCTTCCAGCTCAGCAGCACTTCTACCTTCCAATGGGATATCTCTATCAAGACCACGTGTTGCATAGATGAAAAAACCAGCAGCAACGATTAGCAGTAAGCCAATCAGCACCGCAAAACCTTTCAGAAACTTTTTCATGTCAGCCAACTCCTTTTAAAGGTACGACAAAAATCGGAGACAATCACAGCAGGAAATGGAAAGATCGATGGTAGAGGATTTACAGGAGTTATTTCAGCCTAATTATAACTCTTTGAGAGATGATCAGGCAAAGAAAAACCTCTCGATTCAACATAGTCTATTCAACTTTAGTTGATTCATAGAGAGGTGATATGCACTGAAAATAACAGTTGCTCAAGCTAAGTAACTGTTCAAGTGTTATCTAAGTTACGATTCCATAGCAATTTAGAAAGAGAGAAAGAACGATGAGAGTGTATGGAACCCGATGTATGTGGGTAGTCATATATGGACGTAAAAGCATACGTCCATATGCTTTTTAAGAACAAAGTGACATGCGTATGACGTATAGGTAAACGCAGAGAACGATATTCAAATCATCTGTTTAATGGTGTGCCAGCTCATGTTATAATCAGAAGGTTAGAATTACTGCGTTTTTCACCTAGAACGGATGCCCAAAAGCCTCCGCCTATCGACAAAATATGGAGGTCTTAGAAAATGAATAAACGATGGACTATCGGCAAAATAAAAGAATATGTTGAGAGCAACTCGGAAAGCAAGTTGTTATCGACAGAATACCACGGTTTTTCTCAGAGATTATTATTTGAATGTGCATGTGGAAATACCTTCGAAAAAACATTTACAAAGTTTAAAGATAAGAAACAACGTAAATGTGACGTTTGCCAGCCGCCAAAAGAGGTACCCTCAATAGATAGTAAATAAACAAAATGCCGATTTCTCTTTAAGAGGAATCGGCATTTTATTTATTCGCTATGAATCACTCGCCGAACAAGATGCCGTGTTTTTCCATATAACGATAATCAGTTGAAAACTGTGAGACAACAAAAGTGTTTCTTCATGTAAAAGTCGATAAGATGATATAATGAAGGACTACATACGAAAAAGAGCTTCAAGCGAATTGAACATCAACTGTTACTTTAATAAGGAGGAAGTTCCATGCACAACGACAAGCTTTTCATGAAACTGGATGAGATCTTAAATTATATCAGTGTAGAGATCGGTGAACGGTTAACAGGTTCAGAAAACAACAAAAAAGTCGAAGCGTATGCAGAAAATTATTTCAAGAATCAAGGTTTCGAAGTAGAATTGCAGCGATTTTCCTGCCTCGATTTCAAAAGGGCAGATGCCGAGTTGACTTTTCAAGGTGAAACTATTCCAGTGAAGCCCTCTTATTATACGACGGGCTGTGACGTCACCGGTGACTATGTAAAAATCGAAACGGTGGCTGAATTGAAAAGGAGCCATTTAACAGACAAGATCGCGGTTTTACACGGCGAGTTGACAGCAGAACAGATCATGCCAAAAAGTTTCCCTTTTTACAATCCCGAAAGGCATCAGGAAATCGTTCGATTACTGGAAGAAAAAAATCCGGCAGCCATCGTCACTGTCGTTGAGAAGGATGAATCCATTTTCGAGGACGGGGACTTCGCCATCCCCAGTGTGTATGTGAGTATGGATGAAGGCGAGGTATTGCTTGAAAATAACGGGGAACTAAAGCTGGTGATCGACGCAGCGAGAGAAGACTCTCATGGGGCTAACGTGATCGCCCGGCTGAACCCGGAAAAGAGCCGGAAACTCGTCATCACAGCTCATCTGGATACGAAATCAGGGACGCCGGGAGCTTTGGATAACGCCACCGGCATCGCCATCCTGTTGTTGTTGAGTCAGTTGATCAAATCGGAGGACATGGATTTTTGTCTGGAACTGTTATTGCTGAACGGGGAAGACTATTATTCAATCCCGGGACAGTTAGCATACATGGAGACCTACCTTCAAAAACCTGAGAATATCTTGTTAGCCATCAATTGCGATGGCGTCGGCCTGAAAAAGGGTCCTACGGCTGTCTTTTCAACGGAATGTGATAGCAAGACGGAAGACCTGTTGAACCAGATCATACTTGATTCAACAGGGATGGTATTCATAGATCCCTGGGTCCAGGGCGATCACACGCTATTTGTCATGAAGCACATACCGACCGTTGCTTTTACCTCAGAAGGGATCTTTGACATACTGGATACAGTTATTCACACCGAAAAAGATACCATCGAGCTGATCGATCACGAAAAAGTTATCAAAGCAGTTCGAGTGATCGAAGAAATGGTGAAAAAGTTCAAACTAGAGGTTCCCCTCTAGTTTGAATTAATTAATAAAAGAGGGAAAACCGGGAATAAAGTAATATAAGCTTGCATTATTATCAGTTAACATGTAAAGTGATAACGTAGAGAGGAATGATACCGTTGAAAAAGAATACATTAGCATCGCTGATATGGGTTCGTATCACACGGTTCACGCATCAGAGTGCCTTGCTGTCTAATGATTTCTTGAAGCAGTACGATATAACCGTTGCTCAATTTGATGTGCTCAATCAGATAGGCACGTACCAGCCCCTTTCGCAAAGTGAATTAGCTGATAAAATCACTGTTTCGGCTGGTGGCATTTCTCGGATGTTGAGCAGGCTTGAACGCGAGGGCCATATCAAACGTACAATCGAATGGAAAACGAAATGGATCAGTCTGACTGAAAAGGGTGAAGCGAAATTGGATGAAGTGTTTGAACATCAGTTGGCGTTTCAGACCTCGCTCATAGAAGACTGTTTGACCATATCTGAACAAAAAACACTGTACACCTTGATGACTAAAGTTCAAAAGCACACGGAGAGAGAATTGAGAAAAGGAGATTTTAATGATGACTAACAAAATGAATATAGGTATAATTTTAGGAAGCACAAGAGACGGACGCGTCAGTCCGCAAGTAGGCGAATGGGTCAAGGGAGTCGCAGACGAACGCGGCGATGCAAATTACGAGATCGTGGATATCCTGGAGTATCAGTTACCGTTTTTGGGAACCACAGATGGCACGGAGCCAGGAATAGCTGCCTGGAACGCTAAAATCGACAGCTTAGATGGCTTTGTCTTTATTGTTCAGGAATACAACCACAGTTATACAGGTGTTTTGAAGAATGCGATCGATCACCTGAGAGACGCATGGCACGACAAAGCAGCTGGCATAGTGAGTTATGGCTCTACCGGTGGGGCACGCGCGGCTGAACATCTTCGCGGGGTGTTTGCCGAATTGAAAATTGCAGACGTCCGTGTTCATCCGACCATGTCATTGTTTACTGATTTTGAAAACTTTACGACGTTTAAACCGGCGGAACTGCATTTAGTCAATACAAACGATATGCTGGATCAAGTCAATGCCTGGAGTAACGCTTTGAAACCTTTACGAATTAAAGAAGAAACAGCAGTGGAATTATAATCCGAAAAAGATAATGAAAAGTCCGATAAATCAGCCAGTGACCTTTACGCTGATTTATTGGCTTTTTTTCTATATCACCAAAAGATGGGCAAAATTCTATACTACATAGAGTGATTGCGCATCCTTTAAAAATTAAAACTGAGTTTGAATTTTTAAATAGGACGATAACCCGCTAAGATCAGACCTTGAAATCTAACTTTAGCGGGTTGTTATCCTTAAGGAAAAGTCCCACACCTTTATTGTTGCAATTACAACAATAAAGGTGTAACCTGTTTATACGCAAAAGATCATTATGACCAAGACACAGTAGCAGTTCGGTAGTTACTTACAACGAAGAGGTGAATCATGGTAGACATTCTAAGAGATATTGGTGTGATAGCCCGATCGCTTGATTCAATCGCCAATATCGAGTTCAAGGATCTAGACCTTACGAGGGGACAATATCTGTACGTGGTCCGGATAGATGAAAATCCGGGGATCATACCTGATCGACTGGCTGATATGATAAAAGTGGATCGAACGACTGCATCACGGGCAATCAATAAGTTGGAAAAGCAGGGATTCATTGAAAAGCGAGAAGATACTGAAAACAAGAAAATCAAGAGACTGTTTGCTACAGGAAAAGGTGCTGAGGCTGCAGAATACATCCGCCGGGAGAATACCCTTTCCAATGAAGTGGCTCTGGATGGTTTGACACAGGAGGAAGCGAGGAAGCTTTCCGTGCTATTGAAAAAAGTAAAAAAAAATATTGAGTCGGAATGGAACACTGTGAAAAAAGGAAAGAAACGAGATTACTGAAGAGCGTATCGCCCAAAGATGGCACAGCGTTTAATCGTCTACGCAGTGCGCACTCTATCTTTAGAGAAGATGACAAACAGACCGAATCGATCATGACCAAGTAATTGGCAAAAAGAGAGTGGAGGATGATTTTTATGAAGAAATTTGTTGTCGAGAAAGAATTTTGGGAGCTGTTCCCCGAGGCCCAGGTGAATGTCCTGATCATCAAGGGGATGGATAACCATGTGGATGAGTCGGACAGGAACTATTTTGTCGAGTTGCTGGAAAAAGGAAAACAAGATGCAGAGACATTCCTGACAGAAGAAGTCTTCAGTCAGAATCCAGTTGTTGCTGAATGGCGGACTGCTTTCCAACAGTTCAAAACCAAAAAAGGAGCACGTTCCTCAATAGAAGCATTGTTGAAACGAGTGAGTCAGGACCGGAATTTTTCTCCCATCAATCCCTTGGTCGATATCTATAACAGTGTTTCTTTGAAGTATGCCGTACCTTGTGGTGGGGAAGATACGGATGTGATTGCGGGCGATCTGCGTTTGGGCAAAGCTGGAGGTGGGGAACCCTTCTTTCCATTGGGAGCGGACAGTGATTCACCTGCATTGCCCGGTGAGATCATTTATTATGATGATGAAGGGGCAGTTTGCCGTTGCCTGAACTGGCGGGAAGCAAAGCGGACCATGCTGCAGGAGGAAACCGAGCATGCAGTATTGGTGATGGAGTCAGTCAACGCTGAACAAGCCGAACGGGCAAATAAAGCGGCTGAAGAACTGAAAACTCTCGTGGATGCCTATTTCAAACTTGATAGTACAGCAACCGTATTAACAAAAGACGATCGGTCGTTGATCGTGGGGTGAATGCAAAGAAGGTGTCAGTAAAGTGATGTAAATGACATGCTCGGCCAAGCAAATACCTGGAGTAATGCATCGAAACCATCACGAACTGAAGAAGAGACAATAACAGAGTTATAATCCAATGAATAGTTTGATAGTTCCGATAAACTAGCCAGTATCTCCTGGGCTCATTTATCGGACTTTTTTTGTAGATGACAAGAAGGAGATCAGACGTGAAGCTAATATCTTGAAATATTAAGGTTAAATGTTATTCTAGTTGCATAAGAGAGCGTTTTCATATTTTATAAATGCTTTCTAAAAAAATTGAAAGGATGGATATAAGTGGGTAAATTAGATGGAAAAGTTGCGATAATCACTGGTGGAGCAGGCGGAATTGGGATGGTGACAGCCAAGTTGTTCCTAAATGAAGGTGCGAAAGTTCTGATTGTAGACTTGTTCGATGACGCACTATCAGAAGCAGAAGGGAAACTGAAACAATACGGAGAATTGCTGACGATCAAAGCCGATGTTTCAAAAGAAGAGGACACTAAAAACTACGTGAAAAAAGCTGTCGATAGCTGGGGGAAAATCGATGTCTTCTTTAACAATGCAGGCATCGAAGGAGATTTCACACCCCTGGTAGATACAACCCTGGAAAATTTCGATAAGGTAATTGCCGTGAACCTTCGCGGTGTATTTTTAGGTTTGAAACATGTTCTTCCGGTCATGATGGAACAGAAATCAGGCAGTGTCATTAACACGTCCTCTGTGGCTGGATTGATAGGCTGGGGCGGCATCACACCTTATGTTGCTTCCAAACACGGAGTTGTAGGATTGACTAAGAATGCGGCCTTGGAAGCTGCAAGTTCCAACGTCAGGGTCAATTCTGTGCATCCATCTCCAGTGAATACCAGAATGATGCGTTCCATTGAAGAAGGACTGAACCCCGGCAAGGCTGAAGAGGCCAAGAAATCAATAACTGAACAAATTCCGATCGGTCGTTATGGAGAATCAATTGAAATTGCTAAGTTAGTGCTATTCCTCGCTTCGGATGACAGCGAATTCATATCCGGAAGTCAGTACCGAATTGACGGCGGGATGGCAGCCAAATAAGTCAAAAGTTGATCCAGTATAGATTGGGTGTTGTCAAAAAAATTCTGGAATAAGAGTTTTACAGACATAAGAAGCACCATGAAAGTTCGGTCGGTTTTTGATTGAACAGCGAATACAAAGAAATGAGGACCTTTTATTAAGGGGTCCTTTTTTGTTCGCCGAGATGCGTTTATTGAATTAATATGATCTTTTAGAGCCGTAGGTACAACGTATATTACGGATATAACAAACGAAGAGAGCGCTGGCGACTGGAGAAAGTGAAGTCTCATTTTACGATAGAGGTCGACCACAGGAGCCGCATTCATCATATCGACCCGGAAAAAGCGGCGCGTATTTCCGTCAAATAATTAGAGATGAAAAAAAATCTTTCTAAAGTTCACATTCGTTGAATTTAAAGGTCGAAAACAGAAATGAAAAACCCTTACATTGAATTTTCGACCTGAAAATGAGCATGAAAGTCATAAAAAACATTTGTAATTATAACAATAAAAAGGGTATAGTATTGTTAGAAAAAAATGAGAGATGGGTTAAGGAAAAAATATGGACAGGTTTACGGAAATTAACAAGACGATCAATGAGTTTGTATGGGGTTGGCCGCTCCTGGTTCTGCTTTTAGGGGCAGATATTTACTTAACGATACGGACGGGTTTTATACCCTTTACGAAATTCGGTTATGCTATGAAGCAGACACTTTTCAAAATGTTTGCCAAAGAACAAGTGGGTGAAGGAGAAGTCACGGCCTTTCAAGCGGTGTCTACCGCTCTGGCAGCCGCTGTCGGTACAGGCAATATTGCCGGCGTCGGTACGGCTATAGCGATAGGTGGACCAGGCGCGATTTTCTGGATGTGGCTCGCTGCCTTATTTGGAATGGCGACGAAATTCGGCGAGGTTGTCTTGTCTATCGAATACAGAGAAAAGACTGAGAAGGGTCACTTTGTAGGTGGACCGATGTACTACCTTGATAAAGGAGCAAACATGAAGTGGCTCGGTGTGCTATTTGCCGTTTTCGGTACGATAGCGACCTTCGGGATAGGCAATATGGTGCAGTCCAATTCTGTCGCGGCTTCACTGAAGACCACGTTTAATGTCGATCCTTTAGTGACGGGCATCGTCTTAGCGATTGCCGTCAGTTTAGTCACGTTAGGCGGCATCAAGAAAATCGGGCAGGTGACCTCAGTGCTGGTCCCGCTAATGGCAGCTATTTACATTACTGGCGGCTTGATCATTATTGTCCTTAATATCGAACTTGTCCCTGCGGCATTTGGAATTATATTCCGGGATGCCTTCACCGGAACGGCAGCCGCTGGTGGTTTTGTCGGTTCCACAATGGCAATGACCATCCGCTTTGGTATCGCCAGAGGGGTCTTTACAAATGAAGCCGGACTGGGTAGCGCACCTATCGCTCATGCGGCAGCAACAACGGACCATCCTGTCAGACAAGGACTTTGGGGCATTTTTGAAGTCTTCATCGATACACTCGTTATATGTACCATTACAGCACTAGTCATTGTCATGACTGGTGCATGGCAAACCGGTATTGACGGTGCCGCTTTAACAACGGTGGCATTTGATACAGGGATGCCATTTGGCGGATATATCGTGACATTCGGTTTAGTCTTCTTTGCCTTTTCGACACTACTAGGCTGGTCCTACTACGGTGAACGTTGCATGGAGTATTTATTCGGACCTAAGTCGATTATTCTTTACCGACTCATTTTCATTCCACTGATCGTGGTTGGATCAGTTGGTGGACTGCGTGTCATCTGGGCAATTGCTGATACACTGAACGGCCTGATGGCATTGCCGAACTTGATCGGCTTGCTGGTGCTGAGTCCAGTAATATCACGCTTGACCAAGGAATACTTTGGTAAAGACGGTATCTATGAAAGAGAACAGACAGAAAGTTAGACAGATATAATCAGTTTAGTGAAATATTAATTAATAATGAAATTTAAAAAAAGAACCTCTTTTTGGTGCTTATACCTAAAAGTTAGAGTTTATATTATGCAGCTGATTGGCTGACTTGAGTTCGGTATTCAACTGGACTTAAGCCAGCCAATTTTTCTTTTCCTCGAACTGTATTGTACCAATCTATATAGTTCTCAATTTGTTTTTTCAATACCTCGTAACTCATTGACGGTTCACCATGATACATTTCTTGTTTCATAATACCAAAGAAGTTCTCCATTGATGCATTGTCAGAACGGGTTGTTTTACCTCTAAAGATATCTTTCAAATCTTGGATACGATTATCCACACGGGAAAGGATACAGTAAACTTGATCGATGATGAAAAAATGGTCAACGCCGTCCGAGCGATCGAGGGAATCGCAAGAGAATTTAATGCTGTCAAACCGAGACTGAGTTAAGTGGTGAAAATAAATAGAGAAAGAGAATGGATAAACTGAATTTAAGGCACAAGAAAGAACTTCTTATCGAAGAAGTTCTTTTTTTGTGCCTTAAAATTAGTTGCACAAATAATTGAATGAATTTGTAAGTTTATTACTTTCTCTTTATCTTATATAGTAGGTGTAGGAAAAGATTAACGTCACAACATAAGGAGTGAAAAACATGTTAAGTGAATTTTTGAAAGGGAATATGACGTTTCTAGATCAAGTCTCATCCTGGGAAGAATCAATCAAGCGAGCCTCTCAACCCTTAATTGAAAAGGCTTACATCGATTCGGATTATATTGCAGCGATGATAGAAAATGTCCACATCAATGGTTCTTATATCGTTATCGTGCCGGAAATCGCGATGCCTCACGCAGAGACAGATAAAGGCGTCAACAAAACAAGCATGTCATTTATGAAACTGAAGGAACCGGTAATGTTTCCTGAAGACCGTGAAGTGAAGCTTCTTTTCGTACTGGCGGCGACAGACAATACGACCCACCTGGAATTGCTGTCAGATCTCTCATCTATCCTCATAGAGGATGAAATCAAAGCCAAGCTGAAATCAGCAGAAAATGAAGAAGAGGTCATAAAAGTAATCGAGATGGTGGAAGAATGAAGCTAAATGTAAACGGCTTCATCATAGAAGCGAATTACACGGAACAGGAAATCCATTCCGTTTTCTTGCCTCTATTAAATGAACTGACAGAGAGGCGAAGGAGAAAAGGTGAAAGACTGATCGTATTTCTTGCGGCACCTCCGGGGACCGGGAAAACAACTCTGAGTCTCTATCTGGAAAAACTGTACAGTGAACATTTCTCTTCATTCAGTTTTCAGTCAATTTCCATCGATGGCTTTCATCATAGAAGAGACTATCTGTTATCCCATTACATGACTGAGGATGACGACAGAATACTCTTGAATGATATCAAAGGGAGCCCGGAGACTTTTGACGTTGATGGACTGAAGATGGCACTTCAGACACTGGAGAATGAACCGGTCCTCTGGCCACTATATGACCGCAATACACACGATGTCAGTGAGTCAAAAGTAAAAGTGGATGCAGACATCATTCTGATAGAAGGGAACTGGCTGCTGCTGAATGAAGCAGCTTGGCAGGAACTGGCAGATTACAGCGATTATTCAATCTTCATTCATACGGATGAAACACTGTTAAAAGCGCGATTGATTGAAAGGAAAATGCGAGGGGGAGTCAGCTGGGAAGAAGCAGGCAGATTTTATGAACAGAGTGACAGTAAAAATGTGAAAAGGGTCCTTGAAAATCACCACGACCCTGATTTGACTTTATACTTAAACAATAAAAAAGAAATAGTGAAAGGATGATAAAAATGATGAACACGGGAGCTGAAAAATCAAAAGGTTCAAACCGT
Organism: Alkalibacterium sp.; assembly: GCF_046484155.1. Taxonomy (GTDB): domain Bacteria; phylum Bacillota; class Bacilli; order Lactobacillales; family Carnobacteriaceae_A; genus Alkalibacterium. The sequence continues at coordinate 9,396 of NZ_JAWOBT010000070.1, read as the reverse complement.
GCTAAAGTTCAAGCATTCGGTGGATTCCTGACCAATATGGTACTCCCCAACATCGGTGCCTTTATTGCCTGGGGGATCCTGACAGCCTTATTTATCCCGACAGGCTGGTTCCCCAATGAAGAACTTGGAGCGATCGTCGGACCTGCGATAACCTATTTGCTGCCACTACTGCTGGCGCATACTGGCGGACGTATGGTCGGAGGACAGCGTGGAGCTGTCATGGGGACGATCGGTGCTATCGGACTGATCGTCGGATCCGACATCCCTATGTTCCTTGGTGCGATGGTCATCGGTCCATTGGGCGGCTGGCTGATCAAGAAAACAGATGAAGTTATCGTCGATAAAATCCCTGCCGGATTCGAAATGGTCGTCAATAATTTCTCTATCGGCATATTGGGCTTTCTGCTGATGATGTTTTCCTTCTTCGTCATTGGTCCGATCATCGTCGTAGCCAATAACTTTGTCACTGTCGCTATCGAAGCACTTGTGTCTACCGGCTTTTTACCGCTATTATCACTCATAAATGAACCGGCAAAAGTGCTGTTCTTAAACAATGTTATCGATCAGGGCATCTACTATCCCTTAGGACTGCAGGAAACGCTGGAAGTAGGAAAGTCGATCTACTTCACGGTTGCTTCTAACCCGGGACCTGGACTTGGTCTGTTGCTGGCCTTCACCTTTTTCGGTAAGAAAGTTGCCAGAAGAACGGCCCCAGGGGCAATCATCATTCACTTCTTCGGTGGCATACATGAATTGTATTTCCCATACGTTTTGATGAAACCGATAACGATCCTAGGAATGATCGCCGGCGGCATGTCAGGCATAATGACATTCCAGCTCTTTGGTGCAGGCTTAGTCGCTGGACCTAGTCCTGGTTCCATCTTTGCTTATCTCGCATTGACACCAAGAGGCAACTTTATTGGAGTCATTGCAGGAGTATTGGTCGGAACGATCGTATCATTCTTAGTTACCGCAGCCATTTTGAAAGCGGACAAGAGTAAAGAAACTGAAGATGACGATGAATTTGAAGCATCTGTTGAAAAATCAAAAAAAATGAAGACGGAAGGCAAAGAATTATATGGTGCCGGTACTGCAGTCGCAGCTCAACCGGTCAATAAAATCGCCTTCGCCTGCGATGCCGGACTGGGAAGCAGTGCGCTCGGGGCAACGACCTTCAAGAAAAGACTGAAAAAGGTCGATATGGATGACATCGACGTCAAGAATTATCGTATCGAGGATGTCCCTGAAGAGTCAGATATCATCGTCGTCCACAAAAACCTGGCTGAAAGAGCCCGTATGAAGCATCCGGACGCAAGGATCGTCACGATCGAGAATTATATAGAAGATTCCAATCTGCAGGACTTGCTGGAAGAATTAAAGAAGGGATGATGAAATGAAGACGAAAGCTGTTGCACTCTACGGAAAAAAAGATCTGAGAGTGAGAGAATTTGAGCTTCCTGAAATCGGAGAAGAAGAACTGCTGGTGAAAGTCATCAGTGATACGGCCTGCCTATCAACCTATAAGGCAACGATTTTGGGTGAAGATCACAAACGTGTTCCTGAGAATCTAAAGGAACACCCGATCATTGTCGGTCATGAATTTGGCGGCTATATCGAAAAAGTCGGAGAAAAAATCAGAGATCAGTTCAACGAAGGAGACAAATTCGTGCTTCAACCGGCGATGGGACTGGACAGCGGCTATTCGGCTGGATACAGTTATGAGTTTTTCGGAGGCGACGCTACGTACTGTATCATTCCAAAAGTTGCGATCGACTTAGGCACGGTCCTTCCGTTCAAGGGCACGTACTTCGTCAACGGCTCACTGGCTGAACCGATGTCCTGTATCATCGGTGCCTTTAATGCAAACTATCATACCAAACCCTATGTTTATGAGCATGAGATGGGTGTGAAACAAAACGGGCAGCTCGCTCTGCTGGGATGTGGCGGACCCATGGGGATCGGCGCTCTCGATTATGCAATCAACGGCGGTCTTGGCGTCAGAAAAGTTGTCGCCACTGAAATGGATGAGCAGAGACTCGAACGTTTGAAGAAACTCGTACCGGTCAGTGCTGCGAAAGAAAAGGGTGTGGAGCTGGTCTATGTCAATGCCGCTGAAGTAGAAAACCAGAAAGAGTATTTGATGGAACTGTCTGATGGGCAAGGCTATGACGATGTCATGGTGTTTGCTGCAGTTGAACCTCTGCTCGTCTTAGCTGACAGCATCCTGGGCAATGACGGATGTCTGAACTTTTTCGCGGGACCTACAGACAAGAACTTTACTGTTCCGATCAATATGTACAATGTCCATTACGGGTCAACGCATTTCGTGGGGACGTCCGGCGGTTCAACAGATGACATGAAAGTTTCTCTGAAACTGACTGAAGAAGGTAAAATCAATCCTTCCATGATGATCACCCATATCGGCGGTCTGGAAGCGACACCGGAAATGATCCTGGGAATGAAAGACTCAAGTGCAGGTAAGAATGCCATTTATCCGCATATTTCGCTGGAACTGACCGCACTGGAAGACTTCGAGGAAAAAGGAAAAACCGATCCGAAGTTCATGGAGATCCACCGTCTGATCGAAAAACACGACGGCATATGGAACGAAGAAGCGGAAAGATATCTCCTGGAAAATCTCAGTAATTAATGAAAATGATAATTTAATGTTTAGTACTATTTTTGTATCAAAACTGTTAAAATAGTATAAACAACAAACTGATGTCGCTGCAGTATCCGTAATAATCATCTCGGATACTGCAGCGACCAGTTTATCGATCGATAACAGTCAGCATTATTGATCTATCGGGAAAGGAGGAAGATATGCTTACTTTCAGAGAAATCGATATCATTAGGGAGTTACTGAAAAATCCAGTCAGGACAATTGATTCCTTGTCTAAACAATTCAATATCAGCAAACGAACGGTAAGGTATGACATGGATAATATTGGAGATGTTCTATATGAGAACGGCCTCCTGTCATCTTCCTTTAATCTCTTTGATCAGGTAGATAAATCAAATAAAGAAAAAATTAAAGAGTTTATAGAAAATCTGAAAATTGATGAACTTATTTTACAACCGAATGAGCGGTATTTGATTTTAAAGTGTTCTTATATACTTTTGGGCAAGCTTAATTTAACACAGCTAAGCAGAGAACTGCAGGTCAGCAGAGTTACGATAAAGAACGATTACAATCAGTTCTTAAAGGAATTAAAACAGTTAAAGTTAGCGTCAAAATCAAAGCATAAAGAAGGATTTATTCTGACTGGCAAGGAAAAAGATATTCGTGATGCCCAGTGGAGAGTATTAAATAGTATTTCTAAAGAGACGATGCATAATAAACTTCTATTCTCCAAACTTCTAGATCTATATATGGGAGATTTGAATTTAAAGGGAATCAATCAGTTCTTGTCTGCTATGCAGGAAAAACTTAATTGTGTTTTTTCTGACAAAACCTATAAAGATATTCGTAATTACCTGATAGTTGTCATGCAGAGAAATAAAAAGGGTGAAGTGACTAAATCTTTTTATGAATCAGATACGCCTGTTCATTCTTATGAACTGGAAGTGTTGAAATCAGAGAAAGGGATATTGGAAGAATTTTATGGAGTAAGGGTAAAAGAAAAAGATTTAATAGAAATAGCTGAAATGGTGATGAATGGCAAGTATATCAAATTAACAGACATTTCTTATAATTACTGGATTGAAATGGACAGTTTAGTGTTTAAGCTGATCCGTATTTTCAGTGAATACTACGGCGTCGATTTGACTAAGGATAAAGAACTGTTTGAAGGTCTGTCCAATCATCTGAAACCGATCCTGTTCAATATCAAAAATAATATAGAATCCAATCAGCCTATCTCTTATGATGTGAAGTCGGAGTATCCTGATGTATATGAGTGTACACTAAAATCTTTAAAGGAATCCGACTTGCTTCCTACTAAAAGAAAGATTGATGAAGAAGTTTCTCTGATAACGATTCACTTTGCAGCAGCACTTCATAGAGGGGTTTTGCTTGAAAAGAAACCGAAAAATATTTTACTCGTTTGCAGTCAAGGTATTGGTGTATCCAAACTTTTGGAGCAACGTTTGGAAAGGGAGTTTAACGTCAAAGTTGTCGATACTATCCCATTGCATTATTTATCAGATTATCCCCAAAAGCATTTAGTGGATATGATTATCACTGCGGTTGATCTTGAAGAGGTTATGACGAATCTTCCTATTATAAAAGTTAATACAATACTTACAGAAGAGGATTTATTAAATCTGGAAAAAGCAGGCATAATGAAAACAACCAAGAAAATCGAACTATCTCAACTGGTGAATACGATCTATTCAAATGTTGAAGTGGGAAATAATAAGGAACTGGTAAAGGCATTAAAAGATAATTTCGGCAGTTTCATATTAGATGATTTAATTTCTGCTGACAACGAAAAAGAAGCAAGGGTACCTAAGTCTCATATACAAATAGTGGAATCGGTAGATTCCTGGAAAGAAGCCATCGTTATAGCGACCAGACCTTTAGTTGATAATTCATACGTAGCCGAGAGTTATATTGAAAAGGTAACTGAATCCTTCGAAAAGTATGGCTATTATATGTTCATAGGAGATGGATTGGCTATTCCTCATGCGCGCTCCGACAAAGATGTATTTAAAACTGGATTTAGTATTTTGATCCTCAAGAATAAGGTACAGTATTCTGAGGATATCTCTATAAAACTATTGATTTGTTTTGCCTCAAGGGACAATCTGGAACATCTAGATACATTAGTCAATTTGATGGAGGTAGTAAAATCAGACGAATTTAAGCAGGCATTGAATCAAAACATAACAGAAGAAGTGGTTTTTCAGCTGATTTCTTCAAATTTTTAAAGAAAAGACAGCGATTTTCCGCCTGTCTTTTTTTGTTTTTATACAGAGGCTTAAGCATGTCGGCTTGATCTTTTCGATTTGATAAATCATCAGACTTTATTATTACGCTTTTGTAATTAATTAGAAATCTATTTACATAAATGGGGCAGAAATGAGAAATTAGAGTAAAAGCCGATACAATGAAAATAATGATGTACATTCTCCGGCTATTTGTGTATATTAATATTAAAATATAATGAGCATTCAATTAAAAGGAGAAAAGCATGGATAGATTAATGGAGATAAATGCATTTGTAAATGATTTGGTCTGGGGATGGCCGTTATTGATACTGATCCTGGGGACAGGCGTTTTCTTAACTGTGGCTACCCGGTTTATTTCAGTAACGAAATTCGGTTATGTCATGAAGCAGACCTTCTTTAAAATGTTTAAGAAAGATCAATTGGGTGAAGGAGAAGTCACTGCTTTCCAGGCTGTGTCGACCGCTCTGGCAGCCACAGTCGGTACCGGAAATGTTGCCGGTGTCGGGACAGCTATCGCGATCGGTGGTCCAGGCGCTGTCTTTTGGATGTGGGTGGCTGCCTTGTTCGGGATGGCGACGAAATACGGGGAAGTCGTTCTAGCTATCGAATACAGAGAGAAGACGGAAGACGGCCGGTTTGTCGGTGGTCCGATGTACTACCTTTCAAAAGGTGCCAACATGAAATGGTTGGGAATAATGTTCGCGGTCTTTGGTGCAATGGCGACTTTTGGAATCGGGAACATGGTGCAGTCCAATTCTGTGGCGGCTTCTTTAAAGGCAACCTTTAATATAGATCCGTTGATCACGGGTATAGTGTTGGCTGTCTTAGTTGCCCTGGTGATTGTCGGAGGGATCAAAAAAATCGGAAAAGTCATGGAAGTGATTGTGCCGTTTATGGCAGCCATCTATATCTTAGGGGGATTGATCATTATCGTGGCTAATATTCAACTTGTGCCGAGTGCGATAGGAACTATTTTCAGTGATGCATTCACAGGGACGGCGGCGACAGGCGGATTTGTCGGTTCGACGTTAGCCATGTCGATCAGATACGGTGTGGCCAGAGGCGTCTTCACGAATGAAGCGGGACTGGGAAGCGCGCCGATCGCACACGCGGCAGCGACGACGGATCATCCTGTGCGTCAAGGTCTATGGGGGATGTTCGAAGTGTTTGCGGACACACTCGTTATCTGTACCATCACAGCGCTAGTCATCGTCATGACCGGATCTGTTGATACTGGACTGGACGGCGCGGCTTTGACCATGTCTGCTTTCGATGAAGGGATACCATTCGGTGGCTACATCGTGACATTCGGTCTGATCTTCTTTGCCTTTTCGACACTGATCGGCTGGTCCTACTACGGTGAACGCTGTATGGAATTCCTGTTTGGACCTAAATCGATCGTGTTTTACCGTATACTCTTTATTTTGTTGGTCGTCGTCGGGGCAGTCGGAGGGCTCCGGGCTGTCTGGGCACTGGCTGATACATTAAATGGCTTGATGGCACTGCCTAACTTGGTCGGTCTCTTGATATTGAGTCCAGAAGTCGTCAAGTTGACGAAGAACTACTTTGGAAAAGAAGGAATCTATCAGCGGGAAGAAAAAAGCTGATAATTGAAAATTAATAACGCAGGAGGATCTCTCATTGAAGAGATTCTCTTTTTTGCAGTAGTGATCATTTAGGGGCAGGTTGATCTAAATTACGAGAAAGTAAATCACTGTCATCAAAAATAATCTTGATTTGTATTGACATTAGACTTGGGTGCTCTGTATAATACTTTCTTGTGAGCTAAAAGAGAACAGTAGGAGTGCTTTATATGGAAAAAGAACAAATAGTATCGATAAAGGAAATAACAGCTAACCCCGCACCACTCGGACTGATAGCGTTTGGGATGACCACAGTCCTTTTGAATATTCATAATGCCGGATTCATTGGTCTGGATGCGATGATTTTAGCGATGGGCATCTTCTTTGGTGGAATGGCTCAAGTTATCGCGGGAATAATGGAATTCAAGAAGAACAATACCTTTGGGACCACAGCCTTTACATCCTATGGCTTCTTCTGGTTGTCACTGGTCGGTTTGAATATTTTACCGCTTATGGGAATAGGTGAAGCACCGAACGCATTATCGATGGCAGCATTCCTATTCATGTGGGGACTGTTCACCATGTTTATGTTTGTCGGCACACTACGCATCAATAAAGCCCTGCAGGTAGTCTTTGGTTCGTTGACGATCCTCTTCTTCCTGTTAGCCATTGGAAAATTTACCGGTTCTGCATTGATCCTGGTCATCGCCGGATATGAAGGCATATTCTGTGGCCTATCTGCTATGTATGCCGCTATGGCTCAAGTCCTCAACGAAGTATATGGAAAAACGCTTCTTCCTATTGGAGAATATAGCCCGCTTAAATCTTCAACGAGAGAAAAAACAAACAATGAAGAGATCGTTTATAATAAAGCGTGAATAAAAAAGGATCCCTTAAGTCGTTCGATCGACTCAAGGGATCCTTTTTTTGCTGTGACCCGATAAAAATGACTGAATAGAAATCCATCAATCAGTAAATTTTTTTAAAACAATCCGTTTTGCTCAAATTTATTAAGCATGCTATACACACCACTATGATTATGATCTTCTGTATGGAAATTTGCACTTTGCTTGGCTAGAGGCAGTGCATTTGCCATAGCGATTGAATATTTTCTGCCATGGAACATCGAAACGTCATTTTCACTGTCGCCAAATACGATTAATTCATCATCAAGAATATTCAATTTCTCCTGTAGCGCTTTTAATGCGTTACCTTTATTAATGTTTTTGTTTGTAATTTCCATTTTCCTTTCATCTGAGAAGACAAATTCATAGTCTCCGATAAAAGCATGTTTCGTTAGAGTTTCTTTTACAAACGACATATAGTGAGGATCTTGTACAATAGAAATCTTGTTACAAGATTCAGGTGAATGCTGTAGACTACGAATCATATGCTGATAAGGATAACCATCCCTCGTATCACACAGCCAGCCGTACATCCCACCCATCCAGGGATAATCATCAGGAAGTTTCATCTCACCGCGAATGTTTTTTTTGAGTGTATATATTTCTTCTGGCAAATAGGTATAAATAGTATCATCTTGACTGTATTGGATTTCAACATTGAAAGAGGAAAAAAATTCATTGATCTTGTTGATATGAAAAGAGTTCAACATTCCCAGTCTATCCCTCTTTTTAGATGAAACATCGTAAATCGAGGTGCCGTTCACATCTATGACCATGCCACCATGCTTCTCCATGTCTAATTTAAGCGCGTCAGGCAATAAACGTATATAACTTCTGCCACTTGCTAATATCAGCTTGATTCCTTTTTTTTGTAGTTCCTTTAACTTGTCGAGTGTCTGCGGATCGATGAGACTATCTGAAGTGAGTAATGTTCCATCCATATCGCACACAATAGCTTTGATTGTCAAAAAATCAACCTCCTGTTTTGGTGACGTTTAGAGCTTTTCTGATTTTTTCGAGTGATTGCTTGTTGTCTTTCTCATCATGGTACATCACATTTACATACAAAATATCGATCAGCGTTAGATAGAGGATCCGAGAAGTCAAACTTTCAGATCTGAATACCGAATCTTCAGAATAAACAACAAAAGAAACATCTGAAAGTTTGACTAATTTTGAATCCGGATTTCCAGTTAATGAAATGATATTTACGCCGTTTTCTTTCAGGATCTTGGCAACTTCGATAGTTTCCTGTGTCTGTCCTGAGTGTGAAAAGAGAAAAACACAATCTTTTTTGTTCAATTTAGTGGAATAGCTCAGTTGCATATGATAGTCAAAAATATAATTACATTGAAAATTCGTACGTATAAATTTATGGTAACTGTCAAAAGCTACAATAGAAGAAGCGCCTTGTCCAAAGAAATGAACAGTTTCTGAAGAATAGAGGATATCTAAGGCACTTAGTAGATCCTGCTCATTGAGGGAATGAATCATGGAGTCTAATGATTCTTGACTGGATTGGACAACTTTTTTGGCTATTATACAGGCCGAATCATTTTTTGTGATATCAGAAAAAGTAGTGAGTTCCGCTTTTTGCTGCGCAGTTTCTCTGAAATTTGAAGCAACAGAAATTTTGAAATTCTGAAACCCTTCAAAACCAATTTTTTTAACAAATTTAAATATAGTTGCTTCTGATACACCAATTTCTTCAGAAAGACTGTTCAGTGTTTTAGTGACGACATCTCCGCCTAAGACTAAAAGATGATCAGCGATCAAAGTTTCGGTGTCATTAAAATTTTTTTTTCGTGGGAGCAATAATTGTTCCAAGTAATTATGAGCCATAACTTGATCTCCTTCTATAATGTGGTGCTGATTTATATGGTTCTCCGTGTAAGCGTATACGAGGGTGTAAATAAATTATACTACAAATATAAAAAATAAAAAATGTTTTTTATTGTAAGCATTTACAAAAAATATTTTTTTGTGTATACTAACAACATATTAACAAAAGGAGG